>DASUYB010000075.1 GCA_036377595.1 Longimicrobium sp.
CTCCTCCTCGGGAGAAGAGGGATCAAACAACTTCCAAACCCAACAAACCCGCGCCCGATCATCCCTGGCGCAAGCAAGGAACCTTTCGCCGGACATTTCTAAATCAACCAAACCCCGGACTTTTCTAAATCAACGAGACACGCGCCGCGTTCACTTTCGCGGCGGGGACGGGAGAACGCTATCTTCCCGCGCCCGGGGGAGCGCGGACGGCGCGGCACGGGGCCTGCCGCCGTCCGCGCACGCGATCTCCATCCCCCTGAATCCAGAACCCGCATCGCCCGCGAGCATGGATCCCAAGGTCATCGAAGCGGCGCGCGCCGCCTTTCCCCCGTCCGCCGGCACCGTCACGCTGGGCGCGGTGGTGCACGAGGGCCAGTGCGCGCCCGAGCCTCTCATCCACCTTCCCCTGTCGATGATGAACCGCCACGGCCTGATCGCCGGGGCCACGGGAACGGGGAAGACCAAGACGCTGCAGCTGCTGGCCGAGCAGCTCTCCGCCGCCGGCGTGCCCGTGCTGGTGAGCGACGTGAAGGGCGACCTGAGCGGCATCGCCGCGCCGGGCGAGGGCGGCGACCGCGTCTCCCGGCGCGCGGCGGAGACGGGGTTCGCGTGGCAGCCGGCCGGCTTCCCCGTCGAATACCTGTCGCTGACGGGAAAGCTGGGCGCGCAGCTCCGCGCCACCGTCTCCTCCTTCGGCCCCCTCCTGCTGGCCCGGGTGCTGGGGCTGAACGAGACGCAGGCCAGCGTGCTGACCCTGGTCTTCAAGTTCTGCGACGACAAGGGCCTGCTCCTGCTCGACTTCTCCGACCTCCGCGCCGTGCTGCGCTACCTGGCCGACGAGGGCGCCGACGAGCTGAAGGAGTACGGGGGGATGAGCAAGCAGACGGTGGGCGTGCTGCTGCGCGAGATGGTGGAGCTGGAGGAGCTGGGCGCCGAGGACTTCTTCGGCGAGCCGGAGTTCGATCTCGACGACCTGATGCAGACCACGCCCGACGGCCGCGGCCTCGTCTCCGTGCTGGAGCTGCGCGACGTGCAGGACCGGCCGGCGGCGTTCAGCACCTTCATGCTGTGGATGCTGGCCCGCCTCTACGGCCAGCTCCCCGAGCTCGGCGACGTGGAGAAGCCGAAGCTGGTGTTCTTCTTCGACGAGGCGCATCTCCTCTTCGACAACGCCAGCAAGACGCTGCTGCAGCAGATCGAGCAGACGGTGCGGCTGATCCGCTCGAAGGGCGTGGGCGTCTTCTTCGTCACCCAGAGCCCCAAGGACGTGCCGCCCGACGTGCTGGGGCAGCTGGGCCACCGCATCCAGCACGCGCTGCGGGCGTTCACGGAAGACGACGAGAAGGCGATGCGGGCGGCCGCGCGGACGTTTCCCAAGACCCAGCTGTACGACATCCAGGAGACGCTGACCACGATGGGGATCGGCGAGGCCCTGGTCAGCACCCTCTCGCCCAACGGCGTGCCCACGCCGCCCTTCGTCACCCGGATGGTGCCGCCCGCCAGCCGCATGGGCCCGCTGACCGAGGCCGAATTGCAGCAGCACCTGGCCGCGTCGCCGCAGGTGGCCGAGTACGCGCAGGACGTCGACCGCCAGAGCGCGCGGGAGATGCTGGAACAGCGCGTCACCGGCGCCGCGCCGCCCCCGCCGCCGGTCTCCGCCGGGCCGCCCCCGCCGCCGCTCCCCCCGGTGCAGCCCGGCACCGCGCAGATGGGATCTCCGCCGCCGCTCCCCAGCCAGCCGGGGGTGCCGCCTCCGCCGCGATACCAGTACGAGCGGCAGGCCGCGCAGGAGGCCGCCAGCCCGCCGGCCTACAGCTACCGCCCCGAGCCGGCGCGGGGCCGCGGCCGCGCGCCGAAGGAAGACCCGGGCGTGTTCGAGCAGGTGATGAAGTCGCCCGTCACGCGCTCCGTGGCCTCGCAGATCACCCGCGGGCTGATGGGCGCGCTGCTGGGGACGGGAAGGCGCCGCCGCCGCGGGGGCCTCTTCGGCTAGGGAGACCGGAGGAGGGGACGCGGACGCCACGGCGGATGTGGTGCCGCTGCCTCATCTGCGGAGACGACGAAGCGGGCGGCCGTGGTGGCCGCCCGCTCTTGTTCGTGCGCGGATGGGCCGTCGCCGCGGGAGCTACGAGCCGGGGTCGACGGGCTTCCAGCGGCCGCCGTCGCGCGCGTACTGGTACATCTCCAGGCTGCTCCAGCAGCTCCGGCGCGCGCCCGAGCCCTCGCAGCGCGTGACCTCGATCATCACGGCGGGCTGGTTGGCCACCATGTGCATCCCGCGCGTCCCCACCTCCATCGGCTGCGTGGACGCGGCGGGTCGGGTGAGGCGCCCGCTGGCCGCGATCTCCCGCGCCACCAGCGAATCGAAGCGCGAGACGGGCGCAGTCAGCTCCACCGGGATCCCGCGGGTGTCCGACAGGATCTCGGAAACGACCGTGGCCGCGGCCGCGCGCGCCAGCGACGCCGAGTCGGCGGCGTTCAGCGCCTGCGCGGCTGCGTTCGTGTGCAGCATTGCACCAGAAACCAGCACGATGGCGAGGGCGATGCGGTACGTACGAGGCCTTTCGACGCGGGTTGCCACTTCAACGCAGCCGGGCGATCAAATCCCCTGCGATCCAACCTATCTCGTTCGCCTGCTTCAAGATCTGCTACCTTCAGACGGCTCAGTCGCACTGCATGAACCGTGCTCCTGCGATCCGCCTTCCCGCCCGCCGGTTTTCGGTGAGCCGCGCCGCCGTATCCGGTCGCACTGGACGGGAGATGTCAGACCTGTGCCTGCAGCCGCTTCGGCGCCACCATGCAGTACGCGTCCAGCACCAGCGACGCGATCTCTTCGTCGCTCGCGCGGGCGATCATGATCCCGATCCACCCCTTCACGCCCACGTACGGCGGCACGAAGTACTTCTCGGGCTCGGTGCGGACCAGGTGCTCCTGCACGCCCAGCGGCGCGTTGCACCACAGCGCGATCCGGCCGTCGTTGTGATGGTTGCCGGCGAACATGGCGAAGAGCTTCTTGCGCACCCGCCACGTCGGCTCGCCCCAGGCTACCTGCTCCGTGGCCTCCGGCAGCGCCAGGCAGATACGCCGCACCCTGCTCAGCTCGTCGTCGCTCATCGCTCGCGTCGGGTTGGAGATGATGTCCCGCGAGCAACGATAATCGGGTCCGCGACGTGCTGCACGGGAACATCGTGCGGCCGGTCGTCCAGCGGGCGATCGACCGGTGGGGCAGGGGGAGTTCGAACTGCAGGTGAACCGATCAGGCAGGAGATTCGAGTGCGAACGGTGCGCCGGCTGGGTGCGATGCTCGCCCTCGCGGTCGGGGGGATGACGGACGGCGCGGCGGCGCAGCTGACCGATTCCGTGCAGGTGTCGGTCGCCGTGCCCGCGACGGTGCGCGCGGGGCGGCCGGTGCCCATCCGCGTGAGCCTCACGAACCGGCTGGACCGCCCCGTCACGCTGCGCGTTCCGCCGAACCAGCCGCCGGACTGGCTCGTCCGCGTGATCGCGGGGGGCGGCCTGGTCGTGTGGCTGCGCCGCGACTTCGATACCGGCTTCCAGCGCGGCGTCCTCACGCTGCCGCCGCGCGCGAGCGTCGTCCGCACGATCGTGTGGGACCAGCGCGACATCGAAGGGCGCCAGGTACCGCGCGGAGTCTACCGCGTATGGGTCTTCTTCTACGCCCCCACCCTCCCGCGCGGCCGCGCCGCCGAAGCCGGCCTGCGCATCCGGTGAGACGGGCGACCGGAACGGAGGTGCCCGAAGGACCCGCCTCCGACGCTCCGCGTTGAACCCAGGTACGCGGCGACCGGCAACGAATCCTCCGGACACTTCCGTCTTGCCGCCTTCAAATTGCGGAGTTGCGTCGGCTTCGGGTGTCGGGAGAATCGCACCGCATTCGAGGGATGGCCGGAGATAGCGAGTGGGGAGATCAGCGACGGGGGATCAGGCTTCGCGAGCGGGGATCGACGCGTCGCAGGACAGCGCGATTCATCCGTCGCTGTGGTCGATTCGGGAATGGAGCGGGGGATCTCTCGGATGGGCGCACGAAACAGCACCGGGGGCGCGGCTGGACGCCGCCCCCGGTGCTGTGGTCATCGATGGGTCCTGAGTGCCGCGGCTAGAACTCGCCGCGGCGCGCGCGCTTGCGGTCCTTGTGCCGGCGGCGCTCGGCGGCCTTCGCCTTGGCCTTGCGCGCCTCGCTCGGCTTCTCGTAGAAGCGCTTGCGGCGCATGTCGCGGAACATTCCCGAGCGAAGCATGCGGCGGCGGAACTGCTTCAGCGCCCAGTCCAGGCGATCGGTTTCCGCGAGCTGAACCTCGACCACGATGATTCCTTCCGTAAAGGCGAAAACAGGGACGACTCGCCTCGGCCGCGGTGTCTCCGCGCGTCCAGGCGGGCGTCCTCCAACACTTCGATCAGGGGCCGGTGCGCCCAACGACCCACCGCGCACCGCGCGAGAAGACGATCAATCTAGCGAATCTCGGCGAAAATACCCAGCCCCACGCACGACCAGGACAGAAAGGCGCCCTCTCGAGCGCCCTTCCGCTGCCCTCGGCCGACGGCAGATCTGCCGTCAGTAGCTCCGCAGCTCGTCGACGGTGACACCCAGCCGCGCCGCGATGGCCGCGAGCGTGGCGGCGTGCGGCTTCTGGATGTCGCCGCGCTCGATCCGCCCGATCTCCTTGCTGGAGATGCCGGGAAAGTCCGACTGGCGGAGCCCGCGGAAGATGCGGAGCCTGCGCACCGATCCCCCGATCGAGCGGTCCAGCCCGAGCTCGCGCGCCCTGGCCCGCTTCCGGTACTCGGGGTCGAACTCGTAGAGGATGGCGCTGGCCGCCGCCTCGTAGCTGCCGAAGCGGACCGTCTGGCCGTAGTCGCCCACGCCGAAGTCCGAAAAGTCGGGGGCGGTGCCGCCCCCCGGCCGCTGGAACCACGCGAACGGGACGATGAGCGGCTCGAGGGTGCCGCGGTACAGCACCACCACGCCGCTGGCCGCGTCGACGGCCACGCCTGCGAGATAGTCGCCCGCGTCGGGCGCGGCCAGCACGTCCACGAGCTCCTCCGTGGGCAGGAGACGGACACCCTCGGCGGGCGCCAGGATGCGGCGGAACAGCTCCGGATACACGGCGCGCTGCGCCGAGGAGAGCGGTTCCAGCACGACGACGCTCTGGCTGCGGAGGGCGCGGCGCGCGCAGCGGTCGGTGCCGAGGAACGACACCAGCGGCAGCAGGTCGTCGGCGCGCGGCGCCACCCACAGGTGCTCGACCAGGCAGTCGCCCACCGCCGCCCGGATCTGACCGCGGGTTTGGACCCGCACGGCCCCGAGGCCGGAAAGCGCCTCCGCACCTTCGCGCTCGGGGCCGAGCAGCAGGATTGCATCATTCATCGTGGTCCTCGCTCGCTCCTACCGGATTGCGTGGATGCGCCGCGTCCCAGCATTCGACGAGGAGCGGCAGCCTGCCCACGGCGAACCCGACCAGATCCGCCGGGACGTCGCGCGGGTCGGGGTCCCTGTCCATGAACTCCCGCCTGCGCAGCCCGAACCTCCACATCGCCCGTTTGTGGATGAAGTTGAAGTGAGGCTCCTCGCCCCACTCGCGGTCCAGGATTTTGATCTTCCATCCGCCGCTGGCCCATGGCTCGGGCGCCTCCAGTGCGAACGCCACCGGGTTCCTTCTCGCGTCTCGACGCGGGCTCAGGTTGAATATATGTCTCCTTTAACATTTTTTCAAGAAGGGACATTTCTTCCCTTCAAAACCATCGAGTTCGTCCGCTCACCCGGACGCCGCTGCGGCTGCTGCGGCGGCGCTGGCGCGGTCGAGCGAGCGGTACTGGATGGCCTCGCTCACGTGCGCGGTGGTGATGTCGCCGCCGTCGTCGAGGTCGGCGATGGTGCGGGCGATCTTCAGCACGCGGTGATAGGCTCGCGCGCTCAGGCCCAGCCGCGTGATGGCCGTGCGGAGCAGCGCTTCGCCGCCGTCGCCGATCTGGCAGTGCTCGCGGAGGTCGCGCGCGCCCATGTGCGCGTTGGCGTGCGCGTCCGCGCGGTCGCCGAAGCGCGCGCGCTGCACCTCGCGCGCGCGGGCCACGCGTTCGCGAATGGCCTCGCTGGGCTCGCCCGCGCGGCGGTCGGAGAGGTCGCGGTAGCGCACGGCCGGCACCTCCACGTGCAGGTCGATGCGGTCCAGCAGCGGCCCGGAGACGCGGCCGAGGTAGCGCTGCACCGCCTGCGGGGCGCAGGTGCAGCGGCGCTGGGTGTCGCCGTGGTGGCCGCAGGGGCAGGGGTTCATGGCCGCGACGAGCATGAACCGCGAGGGGTAGGTGAGGGAGACTGCCGCGCGGCTGAGGGTGACCCGGGCGTCCTCGATCGGCTGTCTCAAAACCTCGAGGACGTTGCGGCGGAACTCGGCGAGTTCGTCGAGGAAGAGCACGCCGTGGTGGGCGAGCGAGACCTCGCCCGGGCGCGGATGCGGCCCGCCGCCGATCAGCCCCGCGTCGGAGATGGTGGTGTGGGGATTCCGGAAGGGCCGCGTGGCGACGAGCGCCTTCGTGCCGCCGAGCAGGCCGGCCACGGAGTGGATCTTCGTCGTCTCCAGCGCCTCCTCGAAGGTCAGCGGCGGGAGGATGCCCGGGAGGCGCTGCGCGAGCATCGTCTTCCCCGAGCCCGGCGGGCCGACCATGAGGATGTTGTGCGCGCCGGCCGCGGCCACCTCCAGCGCGCGTTTGACGTGCTCCTGCCCCTTCACGTCCGCGAAGTCGAGCTCGGCGAGCGACGCGGCGCGGAACAGCGCCTCGCGGTCGATGGTGGTGCGCGGCAGGTCGGCCGAGCCTTCGAGGAAGTGGACGATCTCCTTCAGCGTGCCGGCGCCGCGCACGTCGAGCCCGTCCACTACCGCCGCCTCGGCCACGTTGTGCGCGGGGAGCACGATCCCCCGGAACCCCGCGTCCCTGGCGGCGATGGCCAGCGGCAGCGCGCCGCGCACGGGGCGCAGCGCGCCGTCCAGCCCCAGCTCGCCGACCATCATGTACTCGGCGAGGCGGTCGATGGAGCGCATCTGCGCCGAGCCGGCCAGCATCCCCACGGCGAGCGGGAGGTCGAAGGCGCTCCCCTGCTTGGGGACGTCGGCGGGGGCCAGGTTGAGGGTGATGCGGCGCGGTGGGATGTAGAACCCGCTGTTGGCCAGCGCGGCCTGGATGCGGTCGCGGGCCTCCTTCACCGCGCCCTGCGGCAGGCCCACCATGAAGAAGGCGGGGAGGCCGCTCGATACGTCGGCCTCGATGGTGACCAGGAACGCGTCGATTCCCAGCACGGCTGCGGCGGTGACCGTGGCAAGCATGGGCGGGCTCCAGCGTGGCGGTACATGATCGGAGTGTTCATGGGAGGGCCGAATGCTAGCGTGTCATGTTCGGTCTGTCAACTTCGTGTCTTCTGCGACCCGAGAGGTGCGCATTACGCCCGTGGAATCAAGGAAAATCCCCGGTTGGAGGTGCCAACCGGGGTCGTCTGTGGCCCGAATTCAGCGCCTGCGCGGCGGCCCGCCGTAACAGAGGAAAAAATTGGGCTCACGCAGAGTCAGCAGGGTCAGCAGTGAACTAACCGCTGACCCTGCTGACTTTGCGTGAGCCCTTCTGTTCTGGGATCAGTCGCCGTCGGTGCCCGTCGCCAGGCGCACGGCGGGCACGGTGACGCGACGGGCGCCGCGGCGCAGGCCGTCGACGAAGCGGACCGCGCGCACGATCGTCTCCGGGTCCGCCAGCATCCCGCGGTGGCCGAGGCCGGGCGTCTCGACGACCTCGCAGCCGCGCCACGCCGCGGCGATCTCCCTCGCGTGCTCGTGGTACGGCGCCTCGGGGTCCGCCGGGTCATGCACCAGCAGGGCGGGGACGGCGGTCCCGCGCGCCACCCGCCGCACGTCGAACGAATAAACGTCGCGCCCGACGATGCGGTTCAGCTCGCGCGTCAGCCCCGCCATCCGCCCGCGCGGGAGGCCGATGAAACGCGCGAAGCGGTCGGCGAACGCCATCGGCGCCACCACGGGCGCCAGGAGCACGGCGCCGCGCGGCTCCACGCCCTCGTCCAGCGCCAGCGCGACGGCCGCCGCGCCCATCGAGTGGCCGACGACGGCGTACGGCTGGCCCAGCAGCCCCACGATCCCCCGCAGCGCGCGCAGCCACTCTGCCATCGAGGTGTGCCGCCGCCCGTCGTCGCCATGGCCGGGGAGCTCCAGGAACACCGCGCGGTATCCCGCCTCGGCCAGCGCGCCTGCCAGCGGCGCCATGTCCGCCGCGCCGCCCGCCCAGCCGTGCGCCAGCAGCACCATCGGCCCCGCGCCCCAGCTCCAGGCGGGAACGCGCAGCCCGTCCATCTCCAGCACGAAGGGGCGGGAGATCACGCCGGCGGCCGACTCCGGCGGCGCGGGCACGGGGCGGCGCCGGCGCTTCGGCGTCAGGAAGAGCCGCGCCGCACGCCGCTCCGTCCACCGCGGCGCCACGCGCGAGGCCGTGCCGAAGAAGAGGTGCAGGAGAGTACGACCGGTCGTGCTTTTCTGAGTCGCTCGGCGTGCGGGCATGGTGCTCCTCCTGCGGTCAGGGTGATGGGGATCGGCTCGCGGCGGCCGCGTCCGCGCGGACGGACGCCAGCAGCGCGTCGAATGCGCCGTGCGCGCGCGCTTCGGCGTTGCGGTCGCCCAGCACGCGCTGCACGTGGTTGTAGGTCAGGAAGATGCCGTGCATCTGGAAGGCGAACAACTCGGGATCGGTGTCCGCGCGGAAGTGGCCGGCGTCGATGGCCAGCCGCGCTGCGCCGGCCAGCGCCTCGAACCAGCGGCGCTGCTGGGCCACCAGCGCGTCGCGCGCGGGGCCGGGGCGGTCGTCGAGCTCCGCGCCCAGGTGCACGAACACGCATCCGCCGGGAAGGCTCTCCTGCCCCGTCCATTGGAGCCACCGCTCGAACAGCGCGCGGATCCGCGGCTCGCCGCGCGGCGCGGTGAACGCCGGGCGCACCACCATCTCCGTAAAGCGCTCGGCCGCCTCGTCGATCACCGCCAGCTCCAGCTGCTCCTTGGAGCGGAAGTGCGCGAACAGCCCGCTCTTCGACATCCCCACCTCGTCGGCCAGGCGGCCGAGACTGAGCCCCTCCAGCCCGTCGATGCTGGCCAGGCTCAGCGCGGTGGTCACGATCCGTTCGCGGCTCTGGTTTCCCTTTCCCATAGACGGTAGTATACGACCGGTCGTGCTATTCTGCAATACTGTCACACGGCGGGGGCGAATCTCGTCTCGAAGGCGGCCCCGGCCCGCATCCGACTGTCACTGAAATTCCGAGAAGGAGATCGGGAGATGCGCATATTCGTCACCGGCGCGACCGGTGTGGTGGGGAAGCGGGTGATCCCGCAGCTGATCGCGCTCGGCCATGAGGTCACCGCCGTGGCGCGGACGACGGAGAAGGCGGTGCGGCTGAAGCGCGCCGGCGCCACGCCCGTGGTGCTCGACCTGTTCGACTCCGACGCCGTCGAACGCGCCGTGGCGGGGCACGAGGTGGTGATCAACCTGGCGACGCACATCCCGTCGTCGAGCACGAAGATGTTCCTCCCAGGCACTTGGCGCGAGAACGACCGCGTGCGCCGCGACGGCTCGCGCATCCTCGTCGACGCGGCCATCGCGGGCGGGGCGACGCGCTTCATCCAGGAGGCGTTCGCGCCGCTCTACGCCGACGCGGGCGACCGCTGGATCGACGAGGCGTCGCCGGTGAAGCCCGCGCGCTACAACCGCACCTCGCTCGACGCGGAGGCCTCGGCGCACCGCTTCACGGGAGACGGGCGGCAGGGCGTGGTGCTCCGCTTCGGCGCGTTCTACGGGCCGGACGCGATGCAGACGGTGGACTTCGTGAAGTTCGTGCGGAAGGGGCGCTTCCCGCTTCTCGGCGCGCCGGACGCGTACGTCTCGTCGATCTCGCACGACGACGCGGCGGGCGCGGTGATCGCCGCGCTCGGCGTGCCCGCGGGGCTCTACAACGCCACCGACGACGAGCCGGTGACGCGGCTGGAGTTCGCGCGGGTGATCGCCAACGCGCTCGGCGTGCCCGTGCCGAAGCTCTTCCCGCGCTGGGTGGCGAAGCTGGCGGGGTCGCTGGGCGAGCTGCTGTCGCGTAGCGAGCGCATCTCCAACCGCAAGCTCCGCGAGGCCAGCGGCTGGACGCCCAGGTACCCCAGCGTCCGCGAGGGCATTCCGGCGACGATCCGGGAGATGAAGTAGCTGCCCTGAGCTCGCGTGGAGCCGCGGCGGAGATCGACAGGGGCGAGACGACGGATCTTCGCGCAGTGGGGCGGGAGAGGGCCGCCGCTCGAGGGCGGGCCGCTCGCGCGGTGGCGCGGCTGGGCCGCCGACGTGCGTGGCGAAGGCGTGGACGCCGGCCACTTCTTCCCCGAGGAGGCGCCCCGCGAGACGGCGGATTCGCTGCGCCGCTTCTTCGCCGCGGACGTGCCGCAGTGAGCGCCGGAAACTGATGCAGTCTCCCCGGCGCCATCCACTCGTTCCGCGGCGGCGCAGGCGGGAGATCGGAGGGTGATTCTGCTACATCCTTTCGTCACAAAAGGTGTTGACAGGGGGTGATTCCCCACGCATCATACCCTGTCGCGCCCGATGTTTCCCCACACCCGGCGCAACTCACCGTTTCCGCACCACGTTCCGCAAAGATTTTCCCCGTCCCGACCCCGCTGCGGGACTTCCCCGTTTTCCCTCCATCGCCGCACACACGGCAGGACCGCCGCATGGACCGTCTTTCCCGTCCCGTCGAGCAGATGCGCGACCACTACGACGTGGTGGTCGTGGGATCCGGCTACGGCGGAGGCATCGCCGCGTCGCGCCTGGCGCGCGCGGGCCGCAAGGTCTGCCTCCTGGAGCGTGGCCGCGAGATCCAGCCGGGCGAGTACCCCGACACCCTTCCCGAGGCCGCGCACGAGATGCAGGCCCTGCTGAACGAGGGGCACGTGGGCAACCGCCTGGGGTTGTTCGATTTCCACGTGCACCCCGACATGAGCGCCCTGGTGGGGTGCGGCCTGGGCGGCACCTCGCTGATCAACGCGAACGTCTCCATCGTCCCCGACGAGCGGGTGTTCGCGCAGGCGCGCTGGCCGGCCGAGCTGCGCGACCGCTCGGTCCTCGACGAGGGGTACCAGCGCGCGTGGAAGATGCTGCGCCCCAATCCGTATCCCCCCGGGGGGACGAAGGGGTACCCGCCGCTCCCCAAGCTCACGGCGCAGGAAGTGTCCGCCGCGTACCTCAAGAAGATCCATCCCGACCAGCCCGCCGAGTTCCGCCGCACCGACATCAACGTGAACTTCACGGTCGACGGCCCGAACCACGTGGGGACGATCCAGAAGCCGTGCAACAACTGCGGCGACTGCGTGAGCGGGTGCAACGTCCGCGCGAAGAACACCACGCTGATGAACTACCTCCCCGACGCGCGCAACCACGGGGCGGAGATCTTCACGCAGTGCGCGGTGAAGTACGTGGAGAAGGAGCCCGACGGCACCTGGACCGTGCACTTCGACTGGGTGGGGAGCGGCCGCGGCGAGTTCAAGGCGCCCGAGCTCTTCGTCCGCGCCGACGTCGTCGTCATCTCCGCCGGCACGCTGGGGTCGACGGAGATCATGCTCCGCTCGCGGGCGAAGGGGCTGCCCGCCAGCGACCGCGTGGGCGACCACTTCTCCGGCAACGGCGACGTCCTGGGCTTCGCCTACGACTGCAAGGACAACATCGACGGCATCGGCTACGGGCACAGGAAGCCCAAGGCCGACCGGCCGTGCGGCCCCTGCATCACCACCGTGATCGACCGGACCAAGACGGCGAAGGTGGAGGACGGGTCGATCATCGAGGAGGGCTCGATCCCCGGCGCCATCGCCGACCTCCTTCCCGTCGCGTTCGCGGCGGCCGAGGCGGCGGTGGGGCAGGAGACGCACGCCGGCGTGCACCACAAGCTGCGCGAGATCGAGCAGACCATCGAGAGCATCGTCCTCGGCCCGCGCGTGGGCGCCGACCGCAAGACGCAGACGTACCTGGTGATGGCGCACGACGGCAGCGACGGGCGCCTGGTGCTGGAGGACGACCGCATCCGCATCCGCTGGCCGGGGGTGGGAAAGAAGCCGGTCTTCCAGTCCATCAACCAGGAGCTCAAGGAGTCCACCGAGCCGCTCGACGGGTGCTACATCGAGAACCCCGTCTGGGCGCCGGCGCTCGGCTCCAACCTGATCACCGTGCACCCGCTGGGCGGCTGCGTGATGGCCGACGACGCGTCGCAGGGCGTGGTGAACCACAAGGGCCAGGTCTTCAGCGGCTCGACGGGGACGGCGGTGCACGAGGGGCTGTACGTGACCGACGGCTCCGTCATCCCCACCTCGCTGGGGGTGAACCCGCTCTTCACCATCTCCGCCGTCTCCGAGCGCAACGTGGCGCTGCTCGCGGCGGACCGGGGATGGACGATCGACTACGCGCTGCCGTCGCAGAAGCCGGCGGACTGGCAGGAGCCGAAGCCCGGGATCCGCTTCACCGAGACGATGAAGGGGTTCTGGTCGCGCACGGCGGGGCTCGACTACCAGCACGCGGCCGCGGAAGGGAAGACGGCCGGCGACCGGCTGGAGTTCACCCTCACCATCCAGAGCGACGACGTGCAGGCGATGATCGAGGACCCGGCGCACCGGGCCACGATGATCGGCACGGTGATCTGCCCCGCGCTGTCGCCGAAGGCGCTCGCCGTCAGCCAGGGCGAGTTCCACCTGTTCGTGGACGACGCGCAGCAGGCGGGCGCCAAGCAGATGATCTACCGGATGGTGATGCGGAGCGAGGAGGGACGCGCCTGGTTCTTCTCCGGCTTCAAGGAGATGACCGACGGCTCGGCCATCCACGCCTGGCCGCAGACGACGACGCTCTACGTCACCGTCCGCGACGGCGACAACGAGGCGGCGCCGGTGCTGGGGAAGGGCGTGCTGACCATCGCTGCGGCCGACTTCGCGCGGCAGATGACCACGATGAAGGTGACCAACGCCTCGTCGTTCAAGGAGCGGCTGAAGTGGATGGAGAAGTTCGGCCGCTTCTTCGCCGGCAACCTGTGGGACCAGTACGGCGGCGTGGTGGGCGCCTTCACCCACCTGGAGTACGAGGAGAGCCCGCGCAAGCGCCGCCCGCTGCGGGTGGGCGCGCCCGAGGTGCACGACTTCTGGACGGAGGACAGGGTCAAGCTGCGCCTCACCCGCTACCGCGGCGGGGCCAAGGGGCCGGTGATCCTCTCGCACGGGCTGGGCGTGTCGAGCCTGATCTTCTCGGTCGACACCATCCAGACCAACCTGCTCGAGTACCTGTACGCTCAAGGGTACGACTGCTGGCTGCTGGACTACCGCAGCAGCATCGCCCTTCCCGAGGACGCGCGCCTCCAGTCCACCGGAGACGACGTGGCGAAGTACGACTATCCCGCCGCGGTGGCGACGGTGAAGAAGGTGACCGGCGCGCCGAACGTGCAGATGGTGGCGCACTGCTACGGGGCGACCACGTTCACCATGGCCATGCTGGGCGGCCACCTGGGCGACAGCGTGCGCTCGGCGGTGATCTCGCAGATCAGCACCAACGTGAAGACGCCGGCGCTGACGGCCATCAAGTCGGCGATGCACCTGCCCAACGTCCTCCAGGTCTTCGGCTTCAAGACGCTGACGGCGTACACCGACAAGCGGGAGAGCTGGATCGGCAAGCTGTTCGACCGCTTCGCCGCCATGTACGCGTACTTCGTGGCGCAGGGGCGCTGCCACGACCCCGTCTGCCACCGCATCAGCTTCCTCTACGGGCCGCTGTACAAGCACACCACGCTGAACCCCGACACGCACAACGTGCTGCACGAGATGTTCGGGCTGGCGGCCATCGCCCAGTTCAAGCACCTCGCGCTGATGGTGCGGAAGAAGAAGGTGGTGGCGGCCGACGGGAAGGACGTCTACTTCCCCAACCTGGAGCGGATGGCCATCCCCATCGAGTTCGTGCACGGGGCCGAGAACCGCTGCTTCCTGCCGGTCAGCACCGAGCTGACGGTGAAGAACCTGTCCGCGGCCAACGGGGCGGAGCTGTACAGCCGCCACGTGATCCCCGGCTACGGCCACATCGACTGCATCTACGGCGAGGACGCGGCGAAGGACGTGTATCCGCACATCCTCGCGCACCTGGAGAAGACCGCCACCCTCCCCGGCGCCACGGTGGAGTTCGCGGCGATCGCCACGCCCGAGGCGGCCACGCCGGGCGAACCCGAACCCGCGGGGAACTGAGCCATGAGCCGATCCGAGAAGCTGCTCGGCTGGGCGGTGGGGCTGGGGACGCTGCCGTACGTGCTGTTCGGCGCGCTCTCGGTCTTCGCGCCCGACTTCCTGAGCGTGATGCTGGGCGTTGAATGGGTGGAGTTCAGCTACGTGTGGGTGGCCAACCTGGGGATGCTGGCGCTGGTCTGGGCGCTCTTCTCCTTCCCCGTGGCCGGGCGGCCCGACCAGTACCGCTGGCAGGTGTGGACCTTCACCCTGGGCCACCTCCTGCTCGCGGCGTACTGGGGCGTGGCGATCCTGTCGCCCACGCGGCACGTGTTCCGGCTCTTCTTCGCGGTCGAGGCGGTGCTCTTCGTTACGCACGCCGTCCTGCTGTTCTTCGCCCCGGCGGGGCTGAAGCCGACGCCGGCGAACATCAAGGCGGAGCTGGCGGCGCTCAAGCAGTCGCGCCAGGGCGAGAACACGGCGTGGAAGTGGTTCCGCATCGTCACCTGGGTGGGGATCACGACCAACGTGGCGCTGTTCATCGTCCCCGCGCTCTTCTTCAAGGGGTTCCTGGCGGCGCAGCTGGGGGCGGGGCAGACCATGTTCTCGCACGTGTGGCTGAACGTGGTGGCGGTGATCCTCCTCTCGCTCACCCTGGCCTACGTGGCCACGGCCATCGGGCCGAAGCGGAACCCGGCGATGCCGCTGCTGATGGCGCTGAACCGGGTGGCGGTGGGGATCTTCTGGTACAACGTGTTCCGCACGCCGTACCAGTCGGCCTACCTGGTGAACTTCCTCTCCGACTTCGGCTACGGGGTCATCCTCCTGGTCCTCCTGGCCCTGGCCTACCGCGCGGACAGGCACCCCGTCTGGCAGGCGCTGTCGGGGATCAAGCCGCTGGCCGCGTCGGTGCTGACCGTGGTGGCCATCGGCGTGCTGGGGACGGTGGCGGTGGGGAGCGAGGTGCGCCCCGCGCAGCAGGCGGGCGGGGTGCAGGGCGACTCGCCGCTCGACCACTACAAGCACGGGGCGATCGGGATGAACCCGTCGGCCCGGGTGCCGCTGTACGTGTGGGAGGTGCTGCCCACGCTCTTCCCCGACCTGCTGCCGCAGAACGGCCGCCCGGGGATGGAGGCGCTGGGGCTGCTGTACGAGGAGGGGAACCCGCTGCCGATCGGCTTCGCGCGGCACGACTCGGGCTTCCCCGCGGTGGAGCCGAACTGCTCGCTCTGCCACACGGGGAGCTACCGCGCCGCGGTGGACAGCCCGCAGCGCATCATCCCCGGCGCGCCGGCGCACCTGCTGGACCTGCAGGCGATGCAGCGCTTCCTCTACGGCGTGGCGGGCGACCCGCGCTTCACGGCCGACAACCTGATCGCCGCGATCGAGAAGAACCACCCGCTGTCGGCGGCGGAGAAGCTGCAGTACCGCTACGTGATCCTCCCCATGACGCAGAGCTCGCTGCTGAAGCAGAAGCGCGACTACGCGTGGCAGAACAGCCGGCCGGTGCAGGGCCCGGGGCGGACGGACACGTTCAACCCGACGAAGATCAACGTCTTCCACATGCCGGACGACGGCACGATCGGCACGGTGGACCTGCCGCAGATCTGGAACCAGGCACTGCGCCGCAACCTGTGGCTGCACTGGGACGGCAACAACAACCGGCTCGAGGACCGCAACCTCGCCGCGGCGATGGCCGTCGGTGCGACTCCGCGCTCGGTGATCCTCCCCAGCTTCCAGCGGGTGTTCGACTTCGCGCTGGAGCTGAAGCCGGCGCCGTATCCGTTCCCCGTCGACCGCGCGAAGGCCGCGCAGGGCGAGGCGATCTACCAGCAGAACTGCAGCAGCTGCCACTCGTTCGGGGCGCCGAAGGTGGGCCAGGTGACGCCGATCGAGGAGATCGGCACCGACCGCCACCGGCTGGACTCGTTCACGCAGGGGCTGGTGGACCGCTTCCACGCGGTGGAGGAGTATCCCTTCCGCTTCCAGGCGTACCGGAAGACGCAGGGCTACACCGACACGCCCATCGACGGGATCTGGGCGCGCGCGCCGTACCTGCACAACGGCTCGGTGCCCACGCTGTGGGACCTGCTGCAGCCGCCGGCCAACCGCCCGAAGTCGTTCTACACGGGCTTCGACGTGTACGACCCGGTGCACGTGGGGTACGTGACCACCGGGCCGGATGCGGAGCGCGGCGGGTGGAAGCTCGACACCACCGTCCCCGGGAACGGCAACCAGGGCCACACCTACGGCACGCAGCTCACCGACGAGCAGAAGTGGGCGCTGATCGAGTATCTGAAGACGTTCTGACCGAAGTGCCCAGTGCCTAGTGCCTAGTGCCCAGTGCCCAGGAACTCAGCGCGGTTCCTGGGCACTGGTGCGTCAGGGAGGTAATCGAGGGGCCGCCAGCCGGTGAGGCCCTCACCCGAAAAAACGAAGAGCCGAGACAAAACTGCCGTCTCGGCTCTTCGTTTTTTCGACCTCTCCCAAACTGATGGGAGAGGTAACTGCAACAGCAACAGATTCTTACGAATCTCCGACGAACCACGTCTCCACGTCCGTCGCGCCGCAGTGGCGGCGGAGGAGGGTGGCGAGGAGGGCCATCGCGGGCTCCAGGCTCGCGCGGCCGGTGACGCCGAAGACGACGGCGACGACCTCGCGCGTGTCGCCGGTGACCATCGTGCGGAGGCTGTCGCTGGTGGGGCTGCCGAACGGGCCGGCGGCGTCGGCGAGGACGGGGAGGCCGTCGAGGTTCAGCTGCTCCTTGCCGATGCCGTCGTACGCCTCGCCCGGCGCGCCGCGGCGCAGGGTGACGGGCGGCCGCACCTTCGCCGCGTCGTACAGGCCGATGGGCAGCAGCGTGCGCAGGGAGACCAGGTTGACGACGTCGACCACGTTGTGGATGCGGTACAGCTCCTTTCCCGCGCGCGAGCGCCGCAGCAGCGCCTCGGGCGAGCCGCGGTAGCGCGACGGCTCCTTCCCCAGCCGCCTGTACATCTCGCGCGTGGCGGCGATCGCCGGGCGCGCGGGCGGCTCCGCCGGGTCGGCGATCGCCTCGCGCGCGGCGTCCTGCATCTCCGCCCAGAGCGCGTCGCTGCCGGGCTCCGTGCGCACCGCCGCGCGCGCGCATCCCAGCACCAGCCCCGGCGCCGCCTCGGCGATCCGCGCATCGATCCTGATCTCCATCATCCCCCATTTTCTTGAAAGAATGGCCTCTCACGGAGGGCACAGAGGACACGGAGAACCATCTCGTCCTCTGTGACCTCCGTGCCCTCTGTGAGAGAATCTGCAGTTCTCCGTCTCCGCGACGCCAGCGGGATTGCAGCGGGGCGGGGGAGGGCGAAGATTCACGCATCACCCTTCAGCCGGGGCCTCGACATGCCGAGCTGCCAGCGCGAGCTGTTCCATCTTCCCGAAGGGCTGCACTACCTCAACTGCGCGTACATGGGCCCTCTGCTGAAGTCCGTCGAGGCGGCGGGCATCGCGGCGGTGCAGCGCCGGCGCGACCCGACCAGCATCACCGCCGCGGACTTCTTCACCGACTCCGACCGCGCGCGGGGGCTGTTCGGGCGGCTGGTGAACTGCGCGGCCGAGCGCGTGGCCATCGTTCCCGCGGTGTCGTACGCCGCCGCCGCCGTCGCCAGGAACCTGGACCTTCGCGCGGGGCAGAACGTGGTCGTCGCGCGGGCGCAGTTCCCCAGCAACGTGTACGCGTGGCGGCGCCTCTGCGCCGAGGCCGGCGCTACGCTGCGCATGGTCGATCCCCCCGACGCCGTCCACGGACGAGGCGAGGCTTGGAACGCGCGGCTGGTCGAGGCGATCGACGGCGGCACGGCGCTGGTCGCGCTCGGCAACGTGCACTGGGCCGACGGCACGCGCTTCGACCTGGAGCGCATCGGCGCCCGCGCGCGCGAGGTGGGCGCGCTGCTGTTCGTCGACGGCACCCAGTCCGTCGGCGCGATGCCCTTCGACGTGGCCGCGGTCCGGCCCGACGTGCTGGCGTGCGCGGGATACAAGTGGCTGCTGGGACCGTATGGCCTGGGCGCGGCGTACTTCGGCGAGCGCTGCGACGGCTGGGCGCCGCTGGAGGAGACGTGGATGGGGCGGCTGGGAAGCGAGGACTTCACCGCGCTGGTCGACTACGAGGACGAGTACCAGCCGACGGCCGCGCGCTTCGACGTGGGCGAGCGCAGCAGCTTCGCCAACATGCCGATGCTGATCGCCGCGCTGGAGCAGGTGCTGGCGTGGACGCCCGCCGCGGTGCAGGAGTACACGCGCGAGCTCACCCGCGACCTGATCGCCGCCGCGCGCGGGCTGGGCTGGACGGTGGAGGACGAGCCATGGCGCGGCGCGCACCTGTTCGGCCTGCGCGCCCCCGCCGGCGCCGACACCGCGCGGCTGCAGGCGGCGCTCAGCGAGCGCCGCGTCTCCGTCTCCCTCCGCGGCGACGCCGTCCGCGTGGCGCCGAACGTCTACAACACGCCCGACGACTGCACCGCCCTGGCCGACGCGCTGCGGGCCGCGGCGGGGTGATCATCCTCCTGCAGCTGCCGGTGAGCATGGTATGATCACTCGGAAAAAAGCAGGGCCGCGCCGGGATTCCGGCGCGGCCCTGCGATCTTCGGCGATGGCCTCAGCTCACCACCAGCGGCAGCGGATGGAAGTTGTGGTTCGCGGCCCACTCCAGGAACCAGCGCGTGTAGACGCGCACCTGCTGGCCGCCGCCGTACACCTCCACGCGCGCCACCTCCTCGGGGCGGTACGTTGCCAGCACGCCGAGTCCGTCACCCCAGCGGACCTCGTCGACGTACACCACCGGCTGCGCGGGGCGCCCGCGCAGGCTCACGCAGTCGGACCCACCCGATCCCCCGGCGGAGATGCCGACGCACTGCACGCGGCTCAGCCCGGCACGGACCAGCAAGAAGTCGCGCATGTCGCGCGCGGCCGAGTTGGTGATCTCGCGATCCGTCATCAGCCGCGCGCTGCCGCCGAACGACCGCCGCCGCGACTCGAAGCGGTTCACCGTCGCCGTGATGGCCGCCAGCCGCACGGGGTCGCGCCGCAGCGCCAGGTTCACCGTCGCCGACCCGCTTCCCAGCGTCACCGGCTGCGCCTCCACGCCGTAGCCCAGCGCCGTGGCCCAGATCACCCGGTCGCCCTGCGGCACGCGGCGCAGCGTGAAGCGGCCCTGCACGTCGGTCATCACCTCGCGGTCGTCGTCGTCCACGTGGATGAACGCGCCGGCCACGGGCTGTCCATTGTCTGCGTCGGTCACCTGTCCACTCACGGTGACGCGCTGCGCCCGCGCGGGGCCGGCGGCGAGCGCCACGGCGGCCAGGGCGGCCGCGCAAGCGATGTTGTACCAGCGGGATGCGTTCATCGGAGAGGCTGGTGGAGGGTGATGCGTCTCACTCGGTCGGCGGGATAGAGGTGCACGGCATGTTCCGGATTCGCCCCGATTCCGCGCCATGCGACGAAGTGTGACCGTGGCCTGCATCCCGCGAACGTCTGCCGCCGCGCGGCGCCCTCACGGATGTCATCCTGAGGGCGCGGAGCACTGGAGTCGCGTTCATACAGAACTTTGCGCGCCCGAAGGATCTTGCATGGCGGGCCGGATGTTTGCCCGGAGGAACCGGAATCTCCCGCGGGTCGAGTAGATCCTTCGGTCGGCGCCAGATTTCGGTGCGGGCGAGAGTTCGGTGCGGCGCCTCTCTCAGGATGACACCAGAGGAGTTCCGAAGCCGGAGGTTCTGCAACACCCTTCAGTATCCGGAGATGAGGATCGGCCAAGGCTGGTAGTTGTGCTGCGCGGCCCACTCCATGAACCAGCGCGTGTAGACCCGCACCTGCTGGCCGCCGCTGTACACCTCCACGCGCGCCACGTCCGCGGGCCGGTAGTAGGAGAGTATGTCCAGCCCGCCGAGCCACCTCACCTCGTCCACGTAGACGACCGGCTGCGACGGCCGCCCGCGGATGTTGACGCAGTTCAGCCCGCCGCCGCGCGAACCGCCGCACGCCACGCGATAGAGCCCGGCGCGCGCCTCGACGAACTCGCGCATGTTCGCGGCGCCGCTGGTGGCGATCTCTCCCTCGTTCATCACCCGCGCCGAGTGCGCGTACGCCCGCCGCCGCGCCTCGAAGCGGTTGACCGTGGCGGTGATCCCCTCCAGCAGGATGGGCGCGCGGTCCAGCACCAGGTCCACGCCGGGGGCGCCGGTCTCCGTCACCGTCACCGTGCCGGCGGACATGGCGTAGCCCAGCGCGTTCGCCCACACCGTGCGCTCGCCGGGGCGCACGCCGCGCACCGCGAAGTTGCCCTGCGCGTCGGTGACGGCCACGTGCTCCTCGTCGCCTACCTTCACGATGGCGCCGGGGATGGGCTCTCCGGTGCCGTCGGTCACCTGCCCGGTGACGGTGACGCGCTGCGCGTGCGCGGGGACGGCGGCCAGCGAGAGGGCGGCCGCGCAAGCGATGATGTGCCAGCGGGATGCGTTCATGGCCGGGGAGAGTGAGGGGTGCGTTGCGATAAGGGCCCGCGGATGAAGGAGCACGGCGTGATCTGGTTGCGCCTCGCTCCCGAGAAGATACGTTTCGCCGCCGCACCCGGTCCACGATTTCGAACGCAGGCGAATGAGCCTCCGCATCTCGGGCGACGTCACCGTCCCCGGCGACAAGTCGATCACCCACCGCGCGCTGATGCTGGCCGCCGCGGCCGAGGGCGACAGCCGCCTCTCCGGCCTCCTCCCCGGCGAGGACTGCCGCAGCACCGCGTCCGTGCTCCGCGCGCTCGGCTGCGACGTCCCCGCGCCGCCGGACGACGCGGGCGAGATCGTCGTGCGCGGGCGGGGGATCGGCGCGTGGCGCGCGCCCGCGGAGCCGCTGGACTGCGGCAACAGCGGAACGACGTCCCGCTTGATGATGGGATGGCTCGCATCGCGCCCTTTCGCATCGGTGCTGACGGGGGATGCGTCGCTGCGCAGCCGCCCGATGCGGCGCATCACCGCGCCGCTGGCGGAGATGGGCGCGCGCTTCCGCGAGCTCGAGTCGCCCGACCGGCTGCCGATCGTGGTCGCCGGCGGCGCGCTGCACGGGATCGACTACGTCTCGCCGAAGGCGAGCGCGCAGATCAAGTCGGCGGTGCTGCTGGCGGGCGTGGGTGCGCGCGTCCCCGTCTCCGTCACCGAGCCCGTGCTCTCGCGCGACCACACGGAGCGGATGCTGTCCTCGCTCGGCGCGCCGGTGCGGACCGAGCAGGGGGGCGACGGCGTCCGCGCGGTGCTGGGGGCGTGGGACGCGCCGCTGCCGCCGCTCGATCTCCGCATCCCCGGCGATCCGTCGTCCGCGGCGTTCCTGGCGGCGCTGGCGCTGATGGCGGACGCGGGCGAGCTGCGCATCCGCGGCGTCCTCGCGAATCCCACGCGCACCGGCTTCTTCTCCATCGCCCGGTTGATGATGGGGCTGGTGAGCTGGGAGCGGGGCCGTGCCGCCGGCGGCGAGCCCGTGTCGGACCTCGTCGTCCGCCCGTCGCGGCTGAAGGCGGCGCAGATCGGCGCCGAAGACATCCCCGCCGCCATCGACGAGGTGCCGGTCCTCGCCGCGATGGCCACGCGCGCCGAGGGCGAGACGCGCATCACCGGCGCGGGCGAGCTGCGGGTGAAGGAGAGCGACCGCATCGCCGCCATCGTGGCCGCGATCCGCGCCATCGGCGGCGAGGCGGAGGAGCTGGCCGACGGCCTGGTCGTGTGCGGCTCCGACCGCCCGCTGCGGGGTACCGTCGCCACCCACGGCGACCACCGCATCGCCATGGCGTTCGGCGTGCTCGCCGTGCTCCCCGGCAACGACATCACGGTCGATGATCGCGATTGCGTCGCCGTGAGCTTCCCCGGCTTCTGGGAGACGATTTCCTCGCTCGTGCGGCAGTCCTGAGCGTTGCCGAAGTAAGCTGGGAGACGCGCGTCAGGGTGTCATCCTGAGGGCGCGGAGCAGTGAAGCTGCGTCCACCCGAACGTCTGCGCGCCCGAAGGATCTTGCATGGCGGGATGGATATCCGCGCGGAAGACGGGCCTGTCCGCAGGGCAAGTAGATCCTTCGGTCGGCGCCCAAACACCCGTGCGGTCGAGAGTTGGGGGCGGCGCCTCCCTCAGGATGACATCGAGAGATGTAATCCTTGGTCCTTGAACATCTTCTGAGCCACAGATGAAGCGTCACGCGATACGTCGATTATTCGTGAGATCCACGGTTTTCCCCGGCAGCGTGGCCATCGCCGTCGCGGTCTCCGCCGCATGCGCGCCGCGGCTCGCCCAGCCCGCGCCGGCGACGGATCGACTGACGGCGCGGTTGCAAGCGAAGCTCGATTCGCTGCACGCGACGGGGCACTTCCCCGGCGCCACGCTCGGCGTCGCGCTGCCGGACGGGCGCACGCTGGCGCTGAGCACGGGGCTGGCGGACAGCAGCGGCGTCGCCATGCGCCCGCGCGATCGCATGCTGGCGGGGAGCACGGGGAAGACGTTCGTCGCCGCCGTGGCGTTCCAGCTGGTGCGCGAGGGGAAGCTGGGGCTCGACCAGCCGATCTCGACCTGGCTGGGGACGGAGCCGTGGTTCGATCGCCTGCCCAACGCGCGGGCGATCACCGTGCGGATGCTGATGAACCACACCAGCGGCCTGGTGCGCTACGAGTTCAATCCGGCCTTCCTGCGCGACCTGAACGCGAGCCCGATGAAGCGCTGGACGCCCGCCGAGCGGATCTCGTATCTCCTCGGCACGCAGGCGCCGTTCGAGGCGGGGCGTGGATGGGACTACTCGGACACGAACTACATCGTGCTGGGCGCCATCATCGAGCGCATCACCGGCAGCACGCTGGAGCAGGAGATCCGCCGCCGCGTGCTGGAGCCGAATCGCTTCGCGGACGTGATCCCGTCCGACACCGTGGTCCTCCCCGGCGTGGTGCAGGGGTACGCGGGTCCGGACAACGACTTCGGCCACGAGCCGCGGATGATCCGCGACGGCCGCTTCATCGTGAACCCGCAGCTCGAGTGGGCGGGCGGGGGATACGCTACCTCGGCGTCCGACCTGGCGCGCTGGGCGGCGCTGCTGTGGGGCGGGAAGGAGATCCCGCAGGCGATGCTGGCGCAGGTGGTGGACGGCGTCGCCGCGCCCATGCTGGGTGCGGGGACGAAGTACGGGCTGGGCGTGATCGTGCGCGAAGGGCCGCTGGGCACCAGCTACGGCCACAGCGGCTTCTTCCCCGGCTACTTCACCGACGTGCGCTACTATCCGCGGCAGGACTTCGCCGTCGCGATGCAGGTGAACTCCAGCGCCCGCGGCGCGCTCACGAGGCCGCTCGGCGCGATGGTGGAGGATTTCGCGCGCATCGTCGCCGAGGAGCTGGGGCGGTAAACGGCGGGGGCTCGCTGGCGCTCGCGAGGCCCCTCATCCCCCCGACCCCCTTCTCCCGAACAGCACGGGAGAAGGGGGAGAACTGCAACGGCGTCGCGGCGTAAGTTGTTGTTGCAGTTACCTCTCCCAGGCTGTTTTGGGAGAGGTCGAAAAAGAGCGACGAGGCAGTTTTCGTCGCTCTTTTTCAGGTGAGGGCCCACGCTGGGTGAGGCCACGACGGGATTCAAGATCTACGGAAGATTCGATCGCATGACCGAAGGAAGACGGCACCCGGACGGGATCATCGTCGCGCTGGACGGGCCGGCGGGGTCGGGGAAGAGCTCCACCGCCAAGGCCGTGGCGGCGGCGCTGGGGTATCGCCACCTCGACTCCGGCGCCTTCTACCGCGCCATCACCTGGGCCGCGCTGCAGGCTGAAATCCCAGTCGAGACGTGGTGCGATCTCGCTCCCGCGCAGCTCGACGCGCTGGACGTGCACGGCCGCCCCGGCGGCGCGGGGTACACGCTCACCGTCGGCGGCGCCGAGGTGATGCAGGAGATCCGCTCGCCCGCGGTGAACGCGCACGTGTCGCAGATGGCCGCCGTCCCCGCCGTGCGCACCTGGCTGATGGGCGCGCTGCGCGAGGCCGGCGCGCGCGGCGGCCTGGTGGCCGACGGGCGAGACATCGGAACCGTGGTCTTCCCCGACGCCGAGCTCAAGGTCTACCTCGTCGCCGATCCCCGCGAGCGCGCGCGCCGGCGGCTGCTGGAGCAGGGCTTCTCATCCCCCTCTCCCGAGGACGTGGAGGCCGAGGCCGCGCGGCTGCAGGGGCGCGACGAGATCGACTCCACCCGCGCGGTGGCCCCGCTGGCCCGCGCCGCCGACGCGGTGGAGCTCGACACCACCGCGCTCGACTTCGCCCACCAGGTGGACGCGATCGTGCGCCTGGCGCGCGCCCGCGGGGGTTGACCGGGGCGAAAAGATTCCGTAAGTTTTTACGTTTCCCCGGGATACCGACCTCCCGGACCACCATTCACCCTCAACTCCCGTCCGCGGAAGCACTTGCGGCCCACCCGGCGGGACGTTCAGGAGATCCGTTCCACATGTCCGACCAGACCGAGCAGTTCACCCCCGAGCAGAACGACGAGGGAAGCGTGGCGGTGGCCGAGCGCCGCCCCATGTCGACCCAGGAGATCGCCGACAAGGCCCGCGCGCTGAACATCCGCGCCGACCTGTGGGACGAGGACGAGTACTCCGCCGAGGAGTACGAGGCCATGCTGGAGATGTACGACGACACCCTCACCAACATCGAGGAGGGTGAGATCGTCAAGGCGCGCGTGCTGCGCGTCACCGACAAGGCCGTGATCCTCGACCTGGGCTTCAAGAGCGAGGGCGCCGTCGCCCGCGACGAGTTCAAGGACCCCGACAACCTGCAGATCGGCGACGAGGTCGAGGTCTTCCTCGAGAACCTCGAGGACGAGGACGGCGTGGTCGTCCTCTCGAAGAAGAAGGCCGACTTCCTGCGCGTCTGGGAGAAGATCAAGGAAGCGCACGAGAGCGGCACCCCGGTGAAGGGCACCCTCACCCGCAAGATCAAGGGCGGCGTGACGGTGGACCTGATGGGCGTCGACGCCTTCCTGCCGGGCTCGCAGATCGCGCTCCGCCGCGTCCCCAACATCGAGGACCTGCTGGGCGAGACCTACGAGTTCAAGATCATCAAGCTGAACAAGCGCCGCCGCAACATCGTGGTCAGCCGCCGCGTGCTGCTCGAGGCCGACCGCGAGATCAAGCGCGACAAGCTGAAGAAGGAGCTCGAGGTCGGGCAGGTGCGCACCGGCGTGGTGAAGAACATCACCGACTTCGGCGCCTTCATCGACCTGGGCGGGATGGACGGCCTGCTGCACATCACCGACATGTCGTGGGGCCGCGTCGGCCACCCGAGCGAGGTGGTGTCGATCGGCGCCGAGCTCGAGGTCAAGGTCCTGGACATCGACTGGGAGCGCGAGCGCCTGTCGCTGGGCCTCAAGCAGCTCCAGGAGTACCCCTGGAAGGACGTCGAGAAGAAGTACCCCGTGGGCGCCCGCGTCCGCGGCAAGGTGGTGTCGATCACCAACTACGGCGCCTTCGTGGAGCTGGAGAAGGGCGTCGAGGGCCTGGTCCACATCTCGGAGATGAGCTGGACGCGCAACGTCCGGCACCCGTCGAAGATCGTCTCGCTGGGCGAGGAGATCGAGGCGGTGATCCTGAAGGTGGACCCCGAGGGCGAGAAGATCTCCCTCGGCATGAAGCAGATCGAGGAGGACCCCTGGCACGCGCTGCCGGTGAAGTACCCGACCGGCACGCGCCTGACCGGCAAGGTCCGCAACCTCACCAGCTTCGGCGCCTTCGTCGAGATCGAGCCCGGCATCGACGGCCTGGTGCACATCTCCGACATGAGCTGGACCAAGCGGATCCAGCACCCGTCGGAGGTGGTGAAGAAGGGCGACGACGTGGAGGTGGTGATCCTCGCGGTCGACGCCGAGAACAAGAGGATCAGCCTGGGCCTCAAGCAGACCCAGGACGACCCGTGGGACTACCTGGCCACGCAGTTCCACGTGGGCCAGGAGATCAACGGCCGCATCACGCGCCTGCAGGACAAGGGCGTGGCGGTGGACCTGGGCAACGACGTCGAGGGCTTCGTCCCCGTGTCGCAGCTGGGCGTCACCGGGCTGCAGAACCCCGCCGACGTGTTCGTCGAGGGTGACGAGCTGGAGATGCGGGTGACCGAGGTCGACGCCGGCAACCGCCGGATCGTGCTGGAGGTGACGCGCGTGCCCAAGTTCGAGGGCGGCGAGCCGATCTTCCGCACGCAGGGCGAGGCGGTGGAGCCCGAGGCTCCCGCCGCCGCGCCCGAGGCCGACGCGCCGGAGGCCCCCGAGGCCGAGGCCGCGGCGAGCGCTCCCGAGGCCGAGACTTCGGAGAGCGCTCCGGAGGCCGACGCTGCGGCGAACGCCCCCGAGGCCGCCGCGCCCGAGGAGGCTCCGGCCTCCGAGACCGCGCCCGAGGAGGCGCCGGTCGCGGAGCCCGAGGAGGGCTGAGCCTTCCGCGGGTCGGCTGGATCGACGAGGGGTGGAGAGCGAAAGCTCTCCACCCCTTTTTCGCGTCCGCCATCGCTCGCGACGATGCGAGTGAACTCGCGGCTACGACGACACGCAGTCCGCCTTCGCGGACTCCATCAGCGCAATTCGGGGCTGGATCGCCGAATCGTGCGCGAGTAGCTTGGTCGCATTCCTCCGCCGTTATCCCGAATCTCCATTCAATCCTCCGATGCGCCGCATTCTCATCACCGCCGCCGCCGGGCTGGCGCTCGTTGCTTCGCGAGCGCCGGCGCAGAGCGCCGCCGCCGATTCCGCCGCGGCCGATTCGGTGCCGACGGTGGAATTCGAGCAGATGAATCCGAAGCCACGGCTACGGAACTGGCCGCACGTCCGCATGGTCATGGGCAACGAGATGCGGCGGGTGATTCGCGGCCCCGACCAGCAGTGGCGGGTCGACGTGGGGGTGATCATCGAGCCGGACGGGACGCCGTCCACCCTTGTCGTCGCCCGCTCCAGCGGAAACGCGGCGGTGGACAGCGCCGCGTTGGCGGTCATGCGCGCGAGCCGGTACACGCCTCCGCGGCAGGACGGCCATCCCGTCCGCGTCCGCGGCATCCTGCCGGTCACCTTCGAGTCGCAGCCCTCCGCCGCCGACGCACGACCATATCCGCGCTAGTCGAAGCTCGTCTTCATCTTCTCTTAATGAAATCTGTAAGTCGATAGAACCACATGGGTTTGTCGTCGCTGCCACCTGGCCCTGGCGTGCAGCGACGGGACTCGGGGATACAGATGTTTGAACCTCAGCGGGTGAATCACTCGTCTTACTCGTCGTAGGCGTTACGCGATGCCGCTCGGTGGAGCGGCGCCAACCCCGATCTACGACAGAGCCATGATCAACTCCTCGCCGCTGCAGGCGATTCGCGGGGCCGGCCGCATGGTCGCGCTGGCCGGTACCTTCGCCCTGGCGTTTGCCGCCTCCCCCGTGCACGCGCAGATGGCGCCGCTCGACAAGCGCATCTGGGACGCCGAGCAGGTGACGCAGAAGCCCGTCCTCGTCAACGCGCAGGCCGTGGGGCGGATGATCTCCCACAGCTATCCGCGGCAGCTCCTCGACTCCGGCGTCCCGGGGATGGTGACGCTCGAGTTGACGCTGGGGACGAACGGCCAGGTGGAGCAGGTGGCGGTGGTCGACGCATCCCGCCGCGAGTTCGGCGACGTGGCGCGCGGCCTCGCCCGGGCGATGCGCTTCACGCCGGCGAAGGTGGATGGCGAGGTGGTGCGCTCGCGCGTGACGGTGCCGGTGGAGTTCATGCTGGTGTCGTACTGACCGCATCCGCGGTGACGAAGAGGCGGGCGTGCCGGGAAGGCGCGCCCGCCTCTTTCAGTTGTTCATAGCACCAATCATTTCTCTTGTGTTGCACTCGTTTCACAACCGATATTCGTCCCAGTTAGGCCATGAGGAATACCATCCTGTCAGGTCATCGCCAGTGTATCTGTCGCAGGGAAGATGGATGTTGATCGCTTACGAAAACCCAGCACGCTCAGTCCCGGAGTTCCCATAACGAGAGGTGCCTTATGGCAGAGCCCAAGAATGTTCCTTGG
Source organism: Longimicrobium sp. (assembly GCA_036377595.1). Classification (NCBI taxonomy): domain Bacteria; kingdom Pseudomonadati; phylum Gemmatimonadota; class Longimicrobiia; order Longimicrobiales; family Longimicrobiaceae; genus Longimicrobium; species Longimicrobium sp. The sequence continues at coordinate 28,328 of DASUYB010000075.1, forward strand.
CCGGTTTGGGCCGTCGTTACGGTGATTGTCGCCGCGATTCCCGTATACGCGAGTTTGTCTGGCGGTGACCCAAAGGAGACGGAACCAGCTGATGTTCTGGTGACGACCTATGGTCCCGAGGTAAAAGCGGCAATTCAGCGGTCCTTCTCGATCGGTACAGTTGCCTACCTGAATTCCGATACGCTTCTCCTTTCACAGATCTTTTCGGGCGAGGCGCTCCGAACCACGGTCGGCGAGGTTCTGAGGTTCAGGTCTGCTCATGTCCGCCTCAAGCGGCAGATCGGTCGAGTCGTATTTGGACCGATGTCGTTCACGCGCGATCCACTCCGTGCAGAAGTCCGCGTCACACGTACAATGAAGGGGCAATTCGAGCAGATCGACTCCGGTGTATGCACCGAAGCCCTGCCTACCGTGACGCAGGAACAAACGTACTACCTGGAACGGATCGACAACGCCTGGATGATTTACTCCGTGGTAGCTCACACCCAGTCGCCGATCACGGTGCCTTGTCCTGTTGTCAGCGGACGAACAGCGCTGGACGTCTCAGGACAGCTGCCAGCGACCCAGCCGCCGAAGTAAGCGAAAGGGGAGCGAGCACGGGTCAGCGCCGAGGGGTGCGTTGACCGACCACGGTGGGCGGAACCGGCACCGCTTCCAACCACCCTCAGAGCTTCTGATCGTTCGAGACCGAGATTCGGGCGTGCCGGGAAGGTGCGCCCGTCTCCGCTTTGTCCTTCACCTCCATCGCCTCCCGGACTTTCGTCCCGTCGCACTCGGCTTAGATTCCCGCGCTTCGATTCCGATCCGAAGACACGAGAAAACCGAACCGGGACGCGCCCGATGTCGATGCGGGAAAAGCTGGAGCACTTGGACGAGCTGCGCCGCCAGGCCGAGATGGGCGGCGGCGAGAAGCGCATCAGGCAGCAGCACGAGCGCGGCAAGCTGACCGCGCGCGAGCGGCTGGACGTGCTGCTGGACGAAGGGAGCTTCGTGGAGCTCGACCGCTTCGTGGTGCACCGCGCCACCGACTTCGGGCTGGCCAACGAGAAGTACCTGGGCGACGGCGTGGTCACCGGCTACGGGACGATCCACGGGCGCCTGGTCTACGTCTTCTCGCAGGACTTCACCGTGTTCGGCGGCTCGCTCAGCGAGGCGCACGCGGAGAAGGTCGTGAAGATCATGGACCTGGCGCTGAAGAACGGCGCGCCGGTGATCGGACTGAACGACTCGGGCGGCGCGCGCATCCAGGAAGGCGTGGTCTCCCTCGGCGGCTACGCCGACATCTTCCTGCGCAACACGCTCGCGTCCGGCGTGATCCCCCAGGTCAGCGCCATCCTGGGCCCGTGCGCGGGCGGCGCGGTGTACTCGCCCGCCATCACCGACTTCATCTACATGGTGCAGGGGACGAGCTACATGTTCGTCACCGGGCCCAACGTGGTGAAGACGGTGACGCACGAGGACGTGACGATGGAGGAGCTGGGCGGCGCCGCCACGCACGCGGCCAGGAGCGGCGTGGCGCACTTCGCGGTGAAGAGCGAGGTGGAGTGCCTGCACCGCATCCGCCACCTCTTCGAGTTCATCCCGCAGAACAACGCCGAGGACCCGCCCTTCAAGCCGACGGACGATCCCGCGGACCGGGCCGACGAGGAGCTGCTCGACGTCGTTCCCGACAACCCCAACAAGCCGTACGACATGCACGACGTCATCCGCCGCGTGGTGGACGACGGCGAGTTCTACGAGGTGCACGCCGACTACGCGGGGAACATCCTCTGCGGCTTCGCGCACGTGGGCGGGCGGTCGATCGGCATCGTGGCCAACCAGCCGGCCGTCCTGGCGGGCGTCCTGGACATCGACGCGAGCGTGAAGGCGGCGCGCTTCGTCCGCTTCTGCGACGCGTTCAACGTGCCGCTGCTGACCTTCGAGGACGTCCCCGGCTTCCTCCCGGGCGTGGCGCAGGAGCACGGGGGGATCATCCGCCACGGCGCCAAGCTGCTCTACGCCTTCTGCGAGGCCACGGTGCCGAAGGTCACCATCATCACCCGCAAGGCCTACGGCGGGGCGTACGACGTGATGAGCTCCAAGCACATCCGTGGCGACGTGAACTATGCGTGGCCCACGGCGGAGATCGCCGTCATGGGCGCCAAGGGCGCGGTGGAGATCCTGTACCGCCGCGAGATCGGCGCGGCCGCGGACCCCGCGGCCGAGGCGGCGGGGAAGCAGAAGGAGTACGAGGACCGCTTCGCCAACCCGTTCGCGGCCGCCGCGCGCGGCTACGTGGACGACGTCATCGACCCGCGCGAGACGCGCGCGCGCGTGGTCAGCGCCTTCGAGATGCTCCGCAACAAGCGCGATTCCAACCCGCCGAAGAAGCACGGTAACATCCCGCTGTAGCAGCACATCCGGAATACCTGAAGAGGCGCGGCGGACGCGGAGGATCTTCCTCCCGTTCGCCGCGTTTCGCGTAAAGATCTCGCGGATATCTGTGACGCCGGTGGCCGCTTTCACGCGTAAAGGGCGAAAAGGGTTGATATCCGGTCTGCGGGGTGGCAGCTTTGTAGAAAAGCGACAGGCGACGAGACAGACGTACGGGGCAGTATGGGGGAGGAGGAGAGATGGAGCAGCAGAGTAGAAGCCGGATGCTCTATCCGCCTGCGCGGTGGAGGAACCCGGTCATCCGGTTGTACCATGGGACGACTGCGGACGCCGCGCGTGAGATCGTCCAGAGCGGCATAGCCATCTCCCGGGGTCGTGACGAGCGAGACTTCGGGCGCGGCTTCTACACGACGACACTTCAGCGTCAGGCGAGGAACTGGGCATTCGAGGTCGCCCGCGAAAGCGGTCGGACCAGGTCGGCGGCGGTGGTTCAGCTTGATCTCGCTCGCGAGTCGCTGGCTTCCCTCGCGACGCTGATGTTCGTGCGTGGGGATTTCCACGCTGCGGATTATTGGAGCTTCGTGGTCCACTGCCGTAACGGTGCGGTGGACCACGGCCGAACGAGCCATGCGGACGGCCTGTACGACGTCGTAGTCGGTCCGATCGCTGCGTTCTGGAAACAGCGCGCTGCGATGTCGGACTCCGACCAGATCAGCTTCCACACCGAGGCGGCAGAGGCCGCACTGAACTCCAGCGCGCGCGTGATCTCATGGACAGCAAGCCGCTGAAAGACGCCTACTGGGAAATCGTTGCCGACTGCCTGCGCGTGTTCCACGGCTACGCCCCGCAGGCGGCGCGTGCCGCGGCGCGTGCCCTGAGGGAGCAGGTTGAACCGCCCGTGGACCCTTTCCCGGGCTACATGCGCGACAGCTTCTACAACCGGGAACCCTTCAACGTCGCGTGTGGCATTGCGGGGCACGACCTCGAGTTGAGGGACCATGCCGACGTCTACATGCCCATGATGGACGACCGGTACGCCCCGGCCGAACGCATCGTGTTCGCCAACGGTCCTCCGAGGCTGGGTTTGCTCCTGGACGGGCAGATCCTGTAGGTCCGGGATGCTTCGCCATCATCGGCCGCGGGGACCAGGGGGAAGGGGAGATGAGCGAAACGTGGGAGGCGGGCACTGCGCGGCTGATCGATCTCAGCCACACCATCGAGCACGGGATGGTGACGCTGAAGGGGTATCCCGCGCCGATCATCTGCGACTACCTGAGCCGCGAGGCGTCGCGGGCGGTATACGCCGAGGGAACGGAGTTCCACATCGGCCGGATCGACATGATCGCGAACACCGGCACCTACGTGGACAGCCCGTTCCACCGCTACGCCGACGGGAAGGACCTGTCCGAGCTACCGCTGGAGTCGCTCGCCAACCTCGACGCCGTCGTCGTTCGCGCCACGCAGCGCGCCGGCCGCGCGGTGGATGTGGAGGCGTTCGCCGGAGTGGAGGTGGCGGGGAAGGCGGTGCTGGTGCACACCGGCCATGCGCGGCACTGGGGGACGGACGCGTACTTCGAGGGCCATCCCTTCCTCACCCGCGCGGCGGCCGAGCACCTGCGCGATTCCGGCGCCGGGTTCGTCGGCATCGACACGCTCAACATCGACGACATGGACGACGGGACGCGGCCGGTGCACAGCACGCTGCTGCGCGCCGACATCCCCATCTGCGAGCACATGCGCGGGCTGGAACTGGTGCCGGACTCCGGCTTCCGCTTCTTCGCCGTCCCCGTGAAGGTGAAGGCGTTCGGCACCTTCCCGGTGCGCGCCTTCGCCCTGCTGGACCGACCGCAGGTGTTCTCAGTGTAATAGTGCAATCAGTGATTGCACTATTCACGTCCCCGCTAGGGGTTCGATGGACCAGCGCGGACTGCGCTCGACGGTCCGGCGGAGCCATCGCTCGATGCACCGCGATGGCTTATCGTTCCCCTCGCATCCGCAAGCCGATCCACCCCCTCCGACGAGCCCGACGATGACGACGACCGCCGCCGCACCCGTGGTCGAGCGCCCCGCGCCCGACGAGCATGCGCCGTACTACTCGAAGTACACCGACCTTGTCCCCGACGGCGACGTGGTGGAGCACATGGACCGCCAGGCGCGCGAGACGATCGCGTTCCTGCGCGGCATCCCCTCGGATCTCCACGACCATCGCTACGCCGAGGGGAAGTGGAGCATCAAGGAGGTGATCGGCCACATCGCCGACGCCGAGCGCATCTTCGCGTACCGCGCGCTGCGGATCGCGCGGGGCGACCAGACGCCGCTGGCCAGCTTCGACGAGAACCTGTACGTGCCCGCCGGCGAGTTCGGCGCGCGCGCCTACGGCTCGCTGGTGGACGAGTTGGAGAGCGTCCGCCGCGCCACGCTGGCGTTCTTCCGCTCGCTGACGCCCGAGCAGGCGCGGCGGCGCGGGGTCGCGAGCAGCAACGAGGTTTCCGTGCGCGCCATCGCGTACATCATCGCGGGGCACGTCGACCACCACGTGCGCATCCTGCGCGAGCGCTATCTCGGCCAGTCGTGACGATCGTCCGCCCGCGCTGGCGGTCGCCGGCGCGGGCGCATCTCGCATCTCCCTTCCGTTCATCTCCATCTCCCTCCACCACGCGAGCCATGCCTGAGCACCGGCGGCCGGGGACGCACGAGTACTTCATGGGGATCGCGCTGGCGGTGCGCAGCCGGGCGGACTGCACCGGCAACCGTGTGGGCGCGGTAATCGTGAAGGACCGGCGCATCGTGAGCACCGGCTACAACGGCACGCCCGAGAACATGCCCAACTGCAGCGAGGGCGGCTGCCACCGCTGCGCGCATCGCGAGCAGTACGCAAGCGGCACGGGCTACGACCTGTGCATCTGCGTGCACGCCGAGCAGAACGCGCTGCTGGCGGCGGCGCGCTTCGGGATCGCGGTGGAGGGGTCAACGGTCTATACGACCATGCGCCCGTGCTTCGGCTGCACCAAGGAGTTGCTGCAGGCGCACGTGGAGGCCGTGTGGTTCCTGCACGACTGGGTGCATCCCGATCCGCACTACCAGGCCGAGTACGAGCGCCTGCAGGGCCGCTTCCCCGAAGGCATCCGCCACCTGGAGATGGAGGATCCGGACGCGGAGTGGGCCATCACGTCGCGGCGTGTAGCGGCGGGGAGGCCGGACGAGACGGGGCACGGGGCGGCGTGAGGGTTTGAATTCGCATCGTGAACCCCAGCTGTTACGATCTACGGCGCTCGCCGGGTGAGGGGCTTCTGTGTATTTTATCCTGCCCCTATGATCGTTTCTTTCCTCATCAGGATCCAAGCGCGCCTATGCCGGCTCTCTACAATCCAGAAAAGCGGACCATTGGTCAGCTGCTCACGATGACGAATCCTCCGATTGTAGTTCCGCAGTGGCAACGGAACTACAGTTGGACCGTTTCGGAAGTCGAAACATTTTGGAAAGATTTACTGGGCTTTGACCGTCTTTATCCAGATAATAACATCGAAGATCAAGAGTATTTTCTTGGCTCGCTCGTAATTGTTGATCAGAACACAACGCACTTGCTCCTTGACGGCCAGCAGCGCCTCGCGACCGCCGCAATCCTGTTATCGGTAATTCGCGACTTTCTCGCACGTTACAGCAAGGATGCAGCGCTCCGGACATCCACGCGGTATTTGATGGATTATGATGATGCCCAGAATCGGAACATCTACAAGTTGACCCTAAACAGGTACGATCGGGACTTCTTTCGGCGAGAAATCCTTGAGTACCGCGATGCGGACTACGTAGCTCCGAATCCACAACTCGAATCACATCGGCTTATCCGCAAGGCGCGGGAATTCTTCGAAAAGCAATTTCAGCAGCATTATGACCAGTTGCGGGATGGAGAGGCCGCGCAGCGATGGGCACTTCGCATCCAAAAGGTCCTGATCCATCATCTATCTGTGGTGGCCGTTTTCTCGACTGATGAGGAGAACGCATCGACGGTTTTTGAAACCTTGAACGATAGAGGGATTGGGCTGTCTACACCCGATCTCGTTCGGAATCTACTGCTTCGGCGCGCCGCGGAGCATCAGCGCGACGAGATCATCGAGCTTTGGAGAGTTGTGCTCGAGATTGAAGCCGATGCGAAGCTCAACACATTCCTACGGCACTATTGGATCTCTCGCGAGGGCGATGTCAAGAGTCAGAGTCTTTACCGAGAGATGCGTGATGCCGTTATCGATCAAAACATTGACAGTTTGGCGCTATCACGGCAGTTACACGATTCGTCGCTTGTGTATCGTGATATCGTGAATGCAAAGGATGATGATGAAGATGTTCGTGCCATGCTGGCTGACGTGAACGCACTTGGCGCGACGATGTTGTATCCAGCAATCATGAGCGCCAATGAGCGACTTGAGCCGGGTGATTTCAAGATGGTGCTCCGCGCTCTTCTTGTTACGTTCGTTCGCCATAGCGTCATCGGCGGCTTGGATAATAGCCAACTTGAGACTGTGGTTTACGAGATCTCGCGCAGGTTGGATGATGATCTCACACCAGCCGCTGCAGTCGCTTGGCTTCGTGATTTTGCTCCGGACGATGAGTTGTTGATCCGAATGTTCGAGGGCGCGAGCCTGCCCAAGACAGCTTTCGCCCGGTACGTATTGAAGGAGATCGAACTGCTCCTCCGAGAAACCGAGGAACTCACTGTGGCCACACCGAGCCGAGTGCACGTAGAACACGTCTATCCGCAAAATCCACCAGCAGATCGACGGTGGGAGAACCATTTCTCTGCGTTAAACCGAATTGGGAACCTCACGTTACTCGCGCGAAGCCTAAACACCGCGATCCGGAATGCAGACTTTCCAACGAAGAAGCCAAGGTATCAAGAGTCTAACCTTCTCGTTACGCGAGACTTGCTGAATTATGAAGAATGGAACTGGGACACCGTGCAGGAACGTCAGAAGCGTCTAGCTTCGTTCGCTCCTGAGATTTGGCGGTATCCTGATATAGAACAGCCCGGCCAAGCTGAATAAGGAAAGACCGGCTCGCGAGACCCGCGGGCCGGTTGTCGTTTGGGGGTCTTCCAAATCGGCCGGTGCGTAAGACGGAAGCGAGCGTGTTCAACAAGATCCTGGTTGCCAACCGCGGCGAGATCGCGCTGCGGGTGATCCGCGCGGCACACGAGCTGGGCGTCACGGGGGTGGCCGTGTACTCAAAGCCGGGGGAGGATGCCGGGGCAGGGAATCAGCGTGCGCGTCCGGAACGGAAAAGGAGCTGCAGCCCGGCGAACACGCCCAGCAGGGCCACCACCACGCCCACCAGCACGAGCGACCGCGTGGTCATGCTCGGGATCAGGTGGTGCTCGTCGCTTTCCAGGAAGGTATAGGAATCGGCCAGGATGCTGATGAAGGTGAGGTTGGTGAGCACCAGCAGCACCGCGTTCAGCCGCCGCTGCTGGCGCTCGTCCTGCGCGGCGCGGGCGGACTCCTCGGCTGCGGTCTCGGCGCTCTGCACGTTGTAGAGGATGTCGCAGCGGTCCTGGATCAGGCGGTGCTTCGCCGCGATCCGGGCATTCGCCTCGAACAGCGCGAAGTAGGCCTGGTCCTCGCCCGACTGGGTGATGGGGGCGAAGCTGGTCAGCCCCACCACGGCCAGCGCCACGGTGCGCAGCCGGTTCAGCGCGCGGGTGTCGAGCCCGCCCGCCTCGTCTCTCAGGAAGGCGCCCGCCTTCTCGATCGTCTCCGCCAGCACGAGGTTCTCGTATGCCTCGCAGGTGCCCAGGAAGGTGTGGGCGATGCGGATGCACTCGAGGATCCGCTCCATCTCGTCGCGGGGCTCGTCGATGCGGTTCTCGGCCGGGCGAGGCTCGACGACGCACGCCGACCAGTTGTAGTGCAGCGTCCCGTGGTATTCGAACACCACCGGCACGAAGCGCTCGCCCCCCGCGCCGGGCGTGGCGAGCGGCTCGACCGCGCGGAGCACCGCGTCGGGCCGGTCCGAGGGATCGATGCACAGCGCGACCGGCGTGAAGCCGGTGATCAGGTGCCACTCCTCGTACCCGCTCTCGTCGGCGGGCGTCTTCGGCTCCGGCCGCCGGGTGAGCGTCTGCAGGCGTTTGAGTGCCTGGCCGCCGGCGCCCCGCGCCTCCTCGTCCAGCTTCTCGCGCGCGAACGCAACGAGCGCCGACGAGATCGCCGGCATGTACGCCGCGTATTCGAAGCAGCGGTGGACGGCGCGAAGGAAAGGGAGCGGGATCGTGGGCCCGAGCTCCAGGTCCAGGAACGCGGTGCCGATCGCGAAGAGGGTAACGTCGCAGCGGGCGATCTCGACGTCCTCGACCGCCGCGCGCGCTTGGGCAAGAAAGCGCTTGCGACGAGTCTCGTTCTCCTCGGGGAGGGCGGACTCGGCCAGAAAGCCGAGCTCCATGTCCGGATCTTCGACCTTGGCCACGGCCTCCGCGCGCCAGACCTCCAGGATGCGCGGGCGCTCCGTGGCCAGGTTGAAGCGCACGCCTTCGCCGAGGGCGTTCCAGATTCCCACCTTGCGAATGTCCGGGACGGCGCTCTTGCGGAAGAAGCTGTCGTCGAGGCCGTAGGTGGCGCCGACGTCGAAGTAGCACTGAAGGCAGAGGCGCATTGTCGGGTCGCTCCGGGAGAGAGCGGAAGACGGCCATCACGCAAGTAGGTCGTCCGCATCGGCGCGAGCAAGCCTTTTCATCCCACGCTCCGGAATCGCGGTCGAGCTTCCGGAGAAGGGGACGCGGAGAACCCTCGCCGGCTCGCGAAACCCGCGGGCCGGTTGTAGTTTGCGCGCCTTCCCAACCGGCCGGTGGATGACGACCAATCCGGATGGAGATCGGGTGCGTTTTACCGAAAGCGCGTGCTGAGTCGGCGATAGATCCTTCGGCCTGCAAGCTCCTGTGCAGACGCTGATTACGGTCTGGCCGGCCTCAGGATGACGTCGGTTCGGGGTTCAGCATGGATGCCGCAGCTGGGCACCCGAATCGGACATGAGACGGGAGCGAGCGTGTTCGACAAGATCCTGGTTGCCAACCGCGGCGAGATCGCGCTGCGGGTGATCCGCGCGGCGCACGAGCTGGGCGTGCGCGCGGTGGCCGTGTACTCCGAGGCCGACCGCCTCAGCCCGCACGTGCTCGCCGCCGACGAGGCGGTGTGCATCGGCCCGGCGCCGAGCGCGCAGAGCTACCTGCGCGGCGACGCCATCATCGACGTCGCCCGGCGCACCGGCGCGCAGGCCATCCACCCCGGCTACGGCTTCCTCAGCGAGCGCGCGCCGTTCATCCAGGCGGTGCGCGACGCGGGACTGGTCTTCATCGGCCCGTCGCCCGACGCCGTTACCGCGATGGGCGACAAGACGGCGGCGCGCGCCCGGATGATCGAGGCGGGCGTCCCCGTCGTCCCCGGCACCGCGGAGCCGCTGCGGGACGCGGCCGAGGCGCGGCGGGTGGCGGCGGAGGTGGGGTATCCCGTGCTGCTGAAGGCGGCGGCCGGCGGGGGCGGGAAGGGGATGCGCGTGGTCCAGACCGAGGACGAGATCGAGCGCGCGTTCGAGGCGGCGGGGAACGAGGCGCAGGCGGCGTTCGGCGATCGGTCCGTCTACATCGAGAAGTTCCTCGAGGGGCCGCGCCACATCGAGATCCAGCTGCTGGCCGACCGCCACGGCACCACGCTGCACCTGGGCGAGCGCGAGTGCTCCATCCAGCGCCGCCACCAGAAGCTGATCGAGGAGGCGCCGTCGGCCGTGCTCACCCCCGAGGAGAGGTCGGCGATGGGGCAGATGGCCGTGGCCGCGGCCCGCGCGGTGGGCTACGAGGGCGCGGGAACGGTGGAGTGCCTGTACCAGGACGGCGCCTACTACTTCCTGGAGATGAACACGCGCATCCAGGTGGAGCACCCGGTGACCGAGCTGGTCACGGGGATCGACCTGGTGCAGTGGCAGATCCGCATCGCCGCGGGCGAAAAGCTGCCGTGGACGCAGGATGACGTGCGCTTCACCGGCCACGCCATCGAGTGCCGCATCACCTCCGAGGACCCGTTCAACTCCTTCCTCCCCTCCACCGGCCGCATCGGCGAGCTGACGCTGCCCTCCGGGCCGGGCGTTCGCTGGGACGGGGGGATCGCGACGGGGGTGGAGGTGGGGCTTTCGTACGATCCCATGCTGGCCAAGCTGATCGTGTACGCGCCCACGCGCATCGAGGCGGTGGAGCGGATGAAGCGCGCGCTGCTGGAGCTGCGCGTGGACGGCGTAGACACCAGCGTCCCCTTCCACCTGCGGGTGATGGACGAGCCGGATTTCCGCGCGGGGCGGCTGGACATCAGGTACCTGGAGAAGCACGACGGTCTCCTCTCCGCCGCGCCGTCGGACGACGATGTCCGCGTGGCCGCGCTGGCGGCGGCGCTGCTGGAGGAGGAGCGCCGGCAGATGCGCACCGTCGCGAAGCCGTCCGGCGCCGCGCCGTCGACAGGTGCGAGCGGGTGGCGGCAGATGGGGTGGAGAGGGCGGTGAGGGAGCGCCGCCCCGGCGGGCCGCGGAGACCCGATCGCGGCGGGGGACCGCGCCGACCGCCGCGATCGGAGCGGGTGCGCATCGACTCCATCGCCGCGGGCGGCGAGGGCGTGGGGCGGCTGGCGGACGGGCGCGTGACCTTCGTGCACCGCACCGCGCCGGGGGACCTGGCGGAGATCGCGCTGACGGAGCGGAAGGAGAGGTGGACGCGCGGACGGCTGCTGCGCGTGGTCGAGCCGTCTCCCGATCGCCGCGAGCCGCCGTGCCGGTTCTACGCGCGGTGCGGCGGGTGCACGCTGGAGCACGTCTCCTACGACGCGCAGCTCCGCGCCAAGGCGCGCATCGTGGCGGACGCGCTGACGCGCATCGGCGGGATGGCGACGGAGCCGCCGGAGGTGGTGCCATCTCCCTCCGAGTTCCGTTACCGCAACCGCGTCTCCTTCGCGCTGCGGCGGGCGGAGCACGGGCGGGTGGAGGCGGGCTTCCACGCGCTCGGCGCGCCGGACGAGATCGTGGACCTCGACGGATCGTGCCTGCTCCCGGAGGAGTCGATCGCGCGCGTGTGGGACGCGCTGCGGGCGGCGTGGGGGCCGGACGCGCAGCGGCTGCCGAGTGGCGAGAGGCTGCGGCTGACGCTGCGCGCGAACGCCGCGGGCGAGGTGTCGCTGCTGGTGGAGGGCGGCTATTCGCCCGGTCGGCCGGAGGAGCTGATCGGCGCGGTGCCGGGCCTCGTCTCCATCTGGCACCGCCCCGGCGAGGCGGCGCCGGAGCTGATCGCCGGCGCGCCGGGGCTGCCCGAGACGTGGGGCGACGAGACGGTGGAGCTCTCCGGTGCCGCGTTCCTGCAGGTGAACCGCGGCGCGGCGGCCCTGCTGGAGTCGCACGTCGCCGACCTGGCGGGGGACGTCGCGGGGATGCGGATCGTGGACGCGTACTGCGGTGTCGGTTTCCACGCCCGCCGCTTCGCCCGCGCGGGCGCGCAGGTGGTGGGGATCGAGCTGGACCCGCAGGCGGTGGAGGAGGCCGTCCGCGCGGCGCCGGAGGGCGCGCGCTTCGTCGAGGGGCCCGTCGAGGAGCTGATCCGCGCGGAGCTGCCGGCGGACCTGGTCGTCCTCAACCCCCCGCGCGCCGGCGTGCATGCCGAGGTGGCGGCGGCGCTGGCGGAGATGCCGGCCGCGCGCGTGATCTACATCTCCTGCAACCCCGCCACGCTGGCGCGCGACCTGAAGCGGATCGGCGAGACGTATCGCCTCGAGTCCGTCCGCTCGTTCGACCTCTTCCCGCAGACGGCGCACGTGGAAACCGTCGTGCTGCTGGCGGCTGCTTCGTAGCGCATTCATCGCATATCGAGGGGTTGCTCCTGCTCACCGTGGCGCGGCCAGCCGGAAGACCCTGGCGAAGCCGCGGTCTTGCGGACGCGGCACCGGAGGGGCAGGTTGGCCGCGTTCCGTGGCGACCCGATCTCCCGCGACCCCGACCCGCGCCGATGCGCTACTTCGTGACGATTGCCGGCCGCACCGTGGAGGTGGACCTGACCGGCCACACGCCGGTGGTGGACGGCACGCCCGTGGAGGCGCAGATGGCGCTGCTTCCCGGCACCCACGTGCGCAGCCTGACGGTGGACGGCCGCAGCCACACGCTCGCCGCGAAGCCCGGCGACCGGCGCGGTCGGTGGCAGATCGCGCTGGGCCGCGAGCGCTTCACGGTCGACGCGGTCGACGAGCGCACCCGCGCCATCCGCGAGATGACCGGCGGCGACGAGGCCGAGGTGGAGAAGGTGGTCGCCGCGCCGATGCCCGGGCTGGTGGTGAAGATCGAGGTTGAGGTGGGGCAGACGGTGAAGGCCGGCCAGGGCGTGATCATCGTCGAGGCGATGAAGATGGAGAACGAGCTGAAGGCGCCCGCCGACGGCGTCGTCGCCAAGGTGCTGGTCCAGGAGCGCCAGACGGTGGACAAGGGCGCGACGCTGATCGTCTTCGAGTAGCAGGGGGACAGGGACAGGGGATCGGCGATGCGGTCGCATCTGCGTGACGGTTGATGCGGGCAGGGATGGCGCGGGGGGGATGCGACTGAAGTCGCGGCTACAAAAACACACAGTCCGCCTTCGCGGACTTCGATCACGCCGCACCCACGCGCCTCTGCGACATATATTCTCCAGCCATCCACACCGATCGCGTAAGCCTGCGATGGCGTGACTTCTGCCTGACGCGAGGGCGCCGGACCGGCGCCCTTCTTCGTTCTCCGCCACGCAGATGCCCGTCACGCCCGCACACGCCGCCGCGGCCTGGCCGCTCCATCGCGCCATGCCGCGGCTGCCGCTGGCGGCGCTGGTGATCGGCACGTGGGCGCCGGACCTGGAGTACGTGCTGCACCTGGAGGCTCGCGGCAAGTTCGGCCACACGCCCGCGGGCCTCGTCGTCTTCTGCCTTCCCGCCACCCTCGTGCTGTGGGCGGTCTGGCGCGCGCTGATCCGGCCGGCGCTGACGCAGTTGCTGCCACCCGCGCTCCGCCGCGCGGCAGAGGCGCCGCCGCCCGGGCGACACTCGGACGTGCTCCCGCTGGCGGTGTTCGCGGCGCTGATCGGCGCGGCCACGCACATCCTGTGGGACGGCTTCACGCATCCCGGTGGCTGGGCGGTCGCGCTGATTCCGGCGCTGGAGCGGCCGGCATTCGGACTCTGGTGGCTGCCGTGGTTTTCGGTGCTGCAGCACATCAGCTCCGTCGTGGGCTGCGCGATCGTGGCGATCTGGATCGGCCGCGAGCTGCGCCGCCATCCCGCCGAGGCGCGGCGGATGCCCCCGGGTGAGCGCGCGCGGCTGCTGCGCGTCGCCGCGTTCGTCGCGGCGGTGACGTTGCTCGCTGGCGGCATCAACGCGCTCTTCGCGCGCGGGTTCGCGCCGCGGCTGGGGCGCGCCGCCGTCGGAGGGATGCTGGGGCTCGGGATCGCTCTCGCGGCGTACGGCGTCTTCGCGCGCTGGAGGGCGGGGGAGACGCCGCGCGGCATCTCCTGAACTGATACGAAATCTGGAAATTTTGTTGATGCATCCAGACCGATCCAACGCTGACGTCATCCTGAGGCCGGCCAGACCATAATCAGCGTTTGCGCAAGAAGTTGGCAGGCCGAAGGATCTATCGCCGATCCGGCACGCGATTCGGCGAGACGCACCGATCTACCGGCCGGATTTCCTATTACGTAACTCGTGCTGCGGCCGGTCGGGTACTCTCATCCCCCTGATCAGCGTAATTCCAAATCCAGAGAAAGAGTTGGTGCGACCGGCCGGATCGCGTGCCGACGCGGTTATAGATCCTTCGGCCTGCAAACCATTGCGCGGTCTCTGATTACGGTCTGGCCGGCCTCAGGATGACGTCAGCTCGAGGATCAGACGTGGGGAACAGCCAGACGAATATGAAGAACGTCCCATCTCCCGATCTATCTTGCGATAGTTCTTGCGATATATCTTGACGACCGATATATCGTGCGTTATATCTTGAATCGTTCGAGGTAGTCCTGTCCCAATCCGGGAGACGAGGGAGGCGGCATGTTCGGATGGCATCACTGCGGGCCGCGGCACTGCGGGCCGCGCCCGCGCGGCGGCGGCGGCGCTTGGGGATTCGGGTTCGGCGCGGGGCCGTGGGGCGGCCCCGGCGGGCAGTGGGGCGGGGGGCCCGGCCGCGGCCGCATGTTCGGCCACGGCGACCTGAAGTTCGTGATCCTCAGGCTCCTGGCCGAAAAGCCGCGCCACGGCTACGAGATCATCAAGGAGCTGGAAGACCGCTTCGGCGGCACGTACTCGCCCAGCCCGGGCACCGTGTACCCCACGCTGTCGCTGCTGGAGGACCTGGGATACGCGCGCTCGCAGACCGAGGAGGGGAACCGCAAGGTGTTCGAGATCACCGACGAGGGGCGGAAGTACCTCGAGGAGAACCGCTCCACCATCGACGACATCTTCGACCGCGTGGACGACTTCGGCGCGTTCATCGGGCCGGTGATGCACGGGCTGGGGCGCGCGTTCGGCAACCTGGGGCGGTCGACGTTCCGCGCGGCGATGCGCCACCAGGGCGACGAGCAGTGGATCCAGCGCGCCCGCGAGATCCTGGAGCGCGCCGCCCGCGACATCGAGGGGCTGAACTGAGATGGACGGCCCCGGCGAGCCCGCGGACCCTTACGGCGGCGTCGATCCGTCCGCGGCGTTCTTCGGCCTCTGGCCCAAGTTCGACGCGGAGCGATCCGATGCTGCCGCCCGTGAGCCGCGGCCGAGGATGATCGCGCACGAGCCGCCACGGCTGCGCCCGGCCTGACGATCTACAAGAGATTGGCCTCACGCGGAGGCGCGGAGGCGCGGAGGAACATCTCCGTGCCCTCCGTGTCTCCGCGTGAGACTTCCATTCCCAGCGGTGCGGCGAGCTTCTTCGTTTTCTCCCGCGCTCGCTATTCCATCGAACCTGGTCGATCCTATACGTCGATTCCTCATTGAATCTTGAATCGAATCACATTCTGCTGCCCGACGCCACTCGCCACGAAGTCAGATAAACAATAGTTTTACCGCTCCGCGGCCTCATCGCCGCGGCGGTAGGGCACGTCGCGCGTGACGTGCCGCGAACCCACTTTCGTCGGCTGGTACGGTATCGGTGCACGTTCCCGCGTTTTCGTCGGTCAGGCAGTCGTGGCGCAAGGTCGAAACAGCTCCCGCGGTCCGGCTCGTCAAGCGGCGCATCCGTCAGCTCACCGGGAAGGAGGCCCGGCACTTCAGGGACATCCGCTGCAGGGTGGAGAAGTTCGGCACCTGGGCGATCATCGCATCCGCGCTGGGCCGCGACAGCATCGTCTACTCGGTGGGCGTGGGTACGGAGATCGACTTCGACCTGGCGCTGATCGACCGTTTCGGGCTGCAGGTGCATGCCTTCGATCCAACGCCGGTGGCCGTCGAGTGGGTACGCGCGCAGCGGCTTCCGCCCGGGTTCGTGTTCCACCCCGTGGGCGTTGCCGCGCATGACGGGACCGCGGAGTTCGGCGCCCGCTCCACGGCCACGCACTACACCACCCTGGCCGGCAACGACGCGGGCGGCGAGCGCGTGTCGCTTCCCGTCCGCCGGCTGGCGAGCCTCGGCGCGTCGCTGGGCCATGAGCGGATCGACCTGCTGAAGCTCGACATCGAGGGCGCGGAGTACGCGGTGCTGCACGACATGCTCGAGCGCAAGCTGCATGCGGAGCAGATCCTGGTCGAGTTCCATCACCGTTTCAGGACGATCGGGAAGTCGCGGACCGAGCAGGCGGTCGCCGCGCTGCGGGACGCGGGATACCGCATCTTCCACATCTCCCCGTCCGGGCGGGAGTACGGCTTCGTGCGTTAGCCGCGTGGCGCGGGATGGTGCGGGGGATGAAGAGGGCCGCGCCGGCGGACGCACAGACGCGTCCGCCGGCGTTCGTGTCTCCGGGATGGAAGACGAGACCACGACACCTGAAGGTGTGGCGATCTCCTCCCGCTTCCCGTCGGGTGCGTCTCCGGTCTAGATTCTCCCGTCGCCGGATCGTCGAATCCTCCCGAGCACTACCCGCATGCCGCGAATCGAGCCGCTGGAATACGAGCAGATGCCGCCGGACGCGCGCGCGGCGCACGACGAGCACCTGGAGGTCGCGCGCATCACCAACATGAAGCGCACGCTGCTGCACTCGGTGCCGGCGTTCGACGCGCTGATGACCTGGTACCGCCTGCGCGACACGGTGCGGCCGTTCCTGGGCGAGCGGCTGACCACCCTCTTCGCGCACGCGGTGTCGGCCGAGACGGACTGCCTGATCTGCTCGACCTTCTTCCGCCGCATCCTCGTCGACAGCGGCGAGAACCCCGATGCGCTGGAGATGGACGAGCGCGAGGCCGCCGTCGTCGCCTTCGGCCGCGCGCTGGCGCAGACGCCGCACCGCGTCCCCGACGCTCTTTATGCGCCCGTGGCGGCGTTTTTCGATGACGAGCAGATGGTGGCGCTGACGGCGTTCGGGGCGCTGATGGTGGCCACCAACGTGATCAACAACGTGCTGCAGGTGCCGCTGGACGACTATCTCCAGCCGTACCGGAAGCACCCCGCGGCGGAAGGGATCGGGGCGCATGGGTGAGTTCGGTGGGCGCGTGGCGTTCGTCACTGGCGCGGCGCACGGGCAGGGGCGCGCGGCCGCGCTGGCGCTGGCGAAGGAGGGCGCGAGCATCGCCGCGTTCGACGTGGCGCGGCCGCTGGCGTATCCCGGCTACGGGATGGGCACCGGCGAGGAGCTGGACTCGCTCGTGCGCGAGTGCGAGGCCGCGGGGAGCAGCGCCGTCGCCTTCGCCGGCGACGTGCGCGACGATGGGGCCATCACCGCCGCGGTGGAGGGAACGCTCGAGCGCTTCGGGCGCATCGACATCCTGTTCAACAACGCGGGGATATGCGCGTACGGCCTGGCCCACGAGCTCTCCGAGGCCGAGTGGGACGCGATGCTCAACGTCAACCTCAAGGGGCCATGGATGGTCGCGCGCCGCATCATCCCCGTGATGATCGGGCAGAAGTCCGGCGTGATCATCAACAACTCGTCGGTGGCGGGATATCGGGGGATGAACCGGCTGAGCCACTACGCCGCCAGCAAGCACGGCCTGGTCGGGCTGACGAAGAGCTGGGCGATCGAGCTGGCGCCGCACGGCGTCCGCGTCGTCTCCATCCACCCCACCGGCGTCAACACGCCGATGAACGACGGCCTTGCCGAGCTGGAGGGGAAGACGGTCGAGGAGATCGCCGAGGCCAGCGCCGGCAACCTCCTCCCCGTCCCCTGGATCGAGCCCGAGGACGTGGCCGAGGCCGTCGTCTTCCTCGCCAGCGACCGCGCGCGCTTCGTCACCGGCGCGGGGCTGGTGGTGGATGCGGGGCTGCTCACGCGGTGAGGTTCGCGGAGGGGTGATGCAGGTGCGTTGGTTGGGAGAGGCGGAACAATGCGAGTGAACTCGCGGCTACAACGACACACAGTCCGCCTTCGCGGACTTCAACGGCTCATCCCTCCTGCGATCATGCAACGTATCGGCTTCGTGGCTGGCTCGGTGGCACTCCTGGCGGCGTTCGGGTGCACGGCGCGCGAGTCCTTCAGCGACCCGTCGATGCCGATCGAGATGGCGCGCGGGGCGGAGTTCGACATCGCGCTGGAGTCGAACCAGAGCACCGGCTAAGATGGAATTCACGTTGTACGGCTTTGAGGTGTACACCTCGGAGGTTGACGACCGCTGCGTGGATTTCGTTGTGAGGCGTGACGGCGGACAGTTCTACGACGTTCAAGTGAAGTCTGTTCGAGGCTACAACTACATCTTCATCCCCAAAGAGAAGTTTCCAATCGCGCCGCACCGGTTGGTAGCCGTCGTGGTACTGCATCAGGACTCAGAGCCTGAACTGTACCTGATCCCGATCACGGCGTGGCTCGCACCGAACCAACTCCTCGTCAGCCGTGATTATGAGGGGTTGAAGAGCGAACCGGAGTGGGGGATCAACATCTCGCGGAAGAATCAGCCGCTGCTAGAGACCCATCGCTTCGAGCGCGTGATCGTGAGGCTTTGAGTCTTCCTGTCCTAAAACTATGATGCTGCGCCACGATGGTTGATTTCCTACATCCTTCTCGATCATGACCCGAATCCATCCCATCCTCCTGGCGGCTGTGCTCGCGCTGACCGCCGCGCGAGCTTCGACGATCCTGCGCAGCCGGTCGAGGTGCGCGCGGGGAGCGAGTTCACGCTTGCGCTGAAGGCGAACCACAGCACGGGCTACGAGTGGGTGCTGGCGGATTCGGCCGCGCTCGGCCGGCTGCGCCTAGTCTCGAAGGACTACACCATCCCGCGCCTAGACCGCGACCGCGACGGCGCCGGAGGCACCGAGCGCTGGGTCTTCCGTTCGGACGGTCCCGGTAACGGTGTGGTCGCCCTCGCCTACCTGCGCCCGGGAGAGACCACGCCGCCGGCCGATTCGGCGCGCTTCCGCGTGACGGTGCGGTAGCCCGATCGTTTCATAAACGGTTGATTAGAAGCAGTCCGGAGCGGTTCCCCTGAACTGCAACAGGTGCTATTCTCCGAGCGTCGCCGCCCACTCGGGGACGGCGCGAGAACGGATGCCACAGGGAGAGGCTCCATGGAGAAGGTGAAGCTGAGCATGAGCGAGCTGGCGGTCGAGTCGTTCGAGATGGAGATCGAGCAGGCGCAGGGGACGGTGAACGCATTCGAGTTCGCGCCGACCGGGCGCACGCGCGACTGCCCCTGCATCGAGCTCACCGGCCCCGCCTCGTGCGGGTGAGCGGCGGCGGCGTGGCGAGCTGACGCCCGCCGGCAGCGAGCGATGCGCAGGCCCGGCCAGTCGCCGGGCCTGTTCGCGTCTGATGCGCGTGGAGGATGTTTCCGAAGATTCCGTCGCGGAGGAGTCGGCAGCGGTGTGCTTCCAGCGGCGCGCCTTCTGCTGTATGGCGGCCCAACCTTCATGCACCGGCGCCCGTCAGGGTAGCCCGTCTGGATATCTTTTGACCTGAACCGGGCGCAAACGCATGAATGGACCATCCTTCTGCGGACACCCATCATCCGGGAGGCGATCCATGGCACGCACGCGGCGCTCGAGCTCCAACCGTCCCAGCGGCACGGTCGTCCTCTCCGCCGGGCCGGCTCCGGGCGCGCCCGACGGGAACGCATCTCCCCGCGAAGCGACCGAGTCTCCCGGCGAAGCGGCTGAATCTTCCCGCCAGGCGGTTGAATTGCTTCTCGCCGAGCTGGCGCCGGGTTCGCCGAGCGGAATCGGGCAGGCTTCCACCGCCATCCTCTTCCCCGAGGCGCCGCCACCGTGGCGGCTGGCGATCGGAACGCGGGTGCGATGGGCGACGCGTTCGGCGCGGCGGCTGCCGGCTGTGCTCCGGTTCACCGGGATCGCGCGCTCCGGCACGTACGCACGGCGGGCACGGAAGCGGGCCGCGCCGCCCGTCACCACGCTCACGCTCCGCGACGAGAAGAAGGCCCACGTGCTGATCGCCGCCCACAACGCGGCGCGGGAGAGCATCGCCCGCTGGGAGGACCGCCTGTTCAGGGGCTCGCTGGCCTCGGCCGGCGCCATGCTGCTGGCCCCCGGATTCCTTCTCCAGAAGCCGGTGCCGGCGCGCGTCCATGGCGTGCTCGTGACCGCCATGCTCCTGTTCGGCGCGTTCGCGACCCTGTACCTGCTCCTGGCCGCGCGGGCGCGCGCCGAGCGCTGCACGGACCTGGCGCAGATCGAGGCTGCGCTGGGCTTCTCCGAGTCCGGCCGGTATCTCCGCGGGCGCAGGCTGGTGGGCTACCGGCCACGGCGGACGCGGGAGTGGGGCGCGCTTCCGCTCCTCGTGGGGCACAGCGTGGTCTGGCTGTTCGCCGTGTACGCCCTGCGTGCGTCCCTAGCCGCGTCCTTCCTCCCGCTCTGACGCGCCCGTCCGCGGCTGGTTGCGTCGATCGAGAGTTCCGCCGACGGATGCCACGCGTCCGTCGGCGTTATTTCGATCGCCGCCGCTCCGCTTGGGAACAGCGCGAGAACATGTACCACAGGGAGCTGTTTTGCTTCCACGGATGACGAACGCAGCGCTCGGCCCTGTGTTCGCCCTACGCGCAAGGAGAGCACGTGACCGGGATTCTCTACCGCGAGGCGGGTCTGGTGGACGTGCCGCGGCTGGTCGGGCTTCCGCGTCGGTGCGAGGCTGGCGGCGACCCGCGGATGCTGGCGTACCTGGCCGGCGAGCATCATCCGCAGCAGGCGCTGCCCCTCCGCGTGCTGTGGATGGCCGAGGCGGAGGATGCGCCGGCCGGCTACATCGCCGGGCACCTGACGCGCCGGCTGGGATGCCAGGGCGAGCTGCAGTGGATCTACGTCGTTCCCGATTACCGTCGCGCCGGCGTGGGGTCTAGACTGCTGGCGCTGCTGGCGGCCTGGTTCGTCGAGCACGGGGCCCGCCGCATCTGCGTGGACGTGGGCGACGATGCCGCGCGGCCGTTCTACCGGCGCCAGGGAGCGGTGGAGCTGAACCGCCACTGGATGGTGTGGGAGGACATCGGCGTCGTCCTCGGCAATTCGTCCTGAACATCCCGGCGCGCTCGGATGCCGCGCGCGTCCGTCGGCGTTATGTTTGCCGCCCTGACGCAGTTCCGTACTTCGAGACTCTTGTACTTTCGTACTGGCGATGAGCGATACACTGGCGGCGGCGAACATCGGCGAGGACGGCGGCAGCACCGGCGCGGCCGCGAACGGCAAGCAGGCGTGGGAGGCACGCGCGGTGGCGCCCGCGCTGGCCAGGCACCCGGAGCGGCGCGAGGCGTTCGTTTCCACCAGCGGGGTGGAGATCGACCGGCTGTACGCGCCGGAAGACGTCGCCGGGCTCGATTATCCGCGTGACCTCGGGTATCCCGGCGAGTTCCCGTTCACACGCGGCATCCAGCCGACCATGTACCGCGGGCGCTTCTGGACCATGCGCCAGTATGCGGGCTTCGGCACGGCCGAGGAGACCAACGCGCGCTTCAAGCTGCTGCTGCAGGCGGGGCAGACGGGGCTCTCCACCGCGTTCGACCTGCCGACGCAGATGGGGTACGACTCCGACGCGTCGATGGCGATGGGCGAGGTGGGCCGCGTCGGCGTGGCTATCGACTCGCTGGCGGACATGCGCAGGCTGCTGGACGGCATCCCGCTGGACAAGGTCAGCACGTCGATGACCATCAACGCCACGGCGGCCATCCTCCTGGCCTTCTACATCGCCGTGGCCGACGAGCGCGGGATCCCGCGCGACCGGATCAGCGGGACCATCCAGAACGACATCCTCAAGGAGTACATCGCCCGCGGGACGTACATCTATCCCGTCGAGCCGTCGCTCCGCCTGATCACCGACATCTTCGCGTTCTGCAACGCGGAGGTGCCGAAGTGGAATACCATCTCCATCTCCGGCTACCACATCCGCGAGGCGGGGGCGACCGCGGCGCAGGAGATCGCGTTCACCTTCGCCGACGGGCTCGAGTACGTGCGCCGCGCGCTGGACGCGGGGCTCGACGTCGACCGCTTCGCGCCGCGGCTGTCCTTCTTCTTCGCCAGCCACAACGACCTGTTCGAGGAGGTCGCCAAGTTCCGCGCCGCGCGCCGGCTGTGGGCGCGGCTGATGCGCGAGCGCTTCGGCGCGGGCGACGACGCGGCGAAGCTGCGCTTCCACACGCAGACGGGCGGCGTGACCCTGCAGGCGCAGCAGCCCCTGAACAACGTCGTTCGGGTCACCGTGCAGGCGCTCGCGGCCGTCCTGGGGGGCACGCAGAGCCTGCACACCAACGGCTACGACGAGGCGCTGGCGCTGCCCACCGCGCAGGCGGCCACGCTGGCGCTGCGCACGCAGCAGGTGCTGGCGTACGAGAGCGGGGTGGGGGATACGGTCGACCCGCTCGCCGGCAGCTATTTCGTGGAGTCGCTGACCACCGCGGTGGAGACCCAGGCGCGGGAATATCTCGAGAAGATCGAGGAGATGGGCGGCGCGGCCGAGGCCATCGCCTACATGCAGGAGGAGATCCACCGCGCCGCGTACGAGCACCAGATCTCCATCGAGCGCGGCGACCGGGTCGTCGTCGGCGTCAACAAGTTTCAGTCCGCCGACGAGGAGCCGGTCGACCTGGGCCAGCCGGACTTCACCGCGCTGGAGGCGTCACAGAAGGCGCAGCTGGCGGAGATCAAGCGGGTGCGCGACGATGCCGAGGTGCGCGCGCGGCTGGACGCCATCCGCGCCGCCGCGCGCGGCACCGACAACCTGATGCCGCACATCATCGACGCCGTGAAGGCAATGGTCACCCTGGGCGAGATCAGCGACGCCCTGCGCGAGGTGTGGGGCGTGTACCGGCCGGCGTGAGCGTCGCGCGAAGACTGGACGACGGCAGAGGGGGCCTGCGACCGCGGGCCCCCTCGAGCGTTCAGGTGTGGATCCGGTGATCGCCCCGCGCGGGCTCACTGCGGCAGGAGCGTGCCGGCCACCGCCAGGAGGAGGAGAAGGCTGCCCACCGCGAACGCGGCGTAGTGCCGCCCGTCGAAGGAGTCGTCGGCACGGACGCCCCGGCGCGCGGCCATCGCGTTGATGCTCGCCTGGACGGGGAGGAGCGGGAGGAAGCCCACGAACGTGATCAGCGACCACGGATCGGGGAGCCGCCACGCGGCCGAAAGGAGGAAATAGGCGGCCCCGAGCGCGATGCTGCTCCACCCCACCTCCATCTGCTGGGCGAGCGCCTGGCGGTCGACCTCCTCGAACATCGAGTAGGCCCACAACGGCGCGAAGAACGCACGCCAGAACGGGCTGATGTCCTCGCCGGTCCGCGCGCGGACCCGCTTCCAGTTCCGATAGAACCAGTAGAGCTCGTACAGCCCGAGGGTGAAGATGGAGAGCAGCACCAGCTTGTGGATGGCCAGCGGGTGCAGCTCGTCCTCCGCCACGGCGGCCGGCGGCGCGAGATAGGGCGATTCGAGCGCGACCGCCGCACCGGGGTGCGCCGGCCAGGGAGCGGGAGTTTCGCGCGGCGGCGCGGCGGGCGCCCACAACGCGCTGCCGCAATGCACGCACACGTGCGCGGCGTCGGAGACTTGCCGCTGGCAGACGCGGCAGGTGACGAGAGCCATGGTTCGGACCCGGGTGTCGAGAGGTTGGCTGAGTGCGGGCAGGAGAGGAAGACGAGGCGGGATGGCACGTCGATCACGCGCCCATGGGCAATCTGGGCATTCGGCCGACTCCGCGCAATATGTTTAATGTCCGTATCGAGTCGGGCGGGGAGCCTGCGGAGCCATTCTGGAATCGGACGCGGAGAACTCAGCGCCGGCGCTGAGTTCTCCGCGCCTCCGCGTCTCCGCGTGAGGCATTCCTTTTAGATAATCAGCAGGGCTGGGCGATGCGGCCGAGGATGTCCGTCTCTTCTGCCGCGTGCTTCAGGGCGCGGACGCGCGCGGCGATGTCGCGGGTGAAGATGGCGGAGATGGCGCGGTCGAGCAGCGGGCGGAGGACGCGCCAGCGCGTGCGGAAGCTGTAGCGGAAGGTCACCCGCGTGCGCCCCTCTCCGGCCTCGTGGAAGATCCATGCGCCGGCGAAGCTCTCGAAGAAGAACGGGCCGCGCACCAGCTTCACCGCCACGCGCTCGGGCGGGACGACGGTGACGTACTCCACCAGCATGCTCAGCCCGTTCTTCGCGCGCACCCACACGCGCACGCCCGGCGCCGGCCCGGTGGCGCCGTCCAGGAAGCGGAGGCCGCGCAGGAACGGGTCCCATTCCAGCCGGATGTAGTAGTCCTGCGTCAGCGCGAACAGCGCCTCGCGCGGGGCGCGGATCTCCGCGGAGCTCTCGACGACGGGCATGCGGTCCGGGTGCGGGTGGAATGGGCCGCGGCGACGCGCTACATGAGCGTGCAGGCTTCCTCGAACGCGAGCCGCGGGAGGCGCGGAAAGAGCTTCTCCGGGTCGCCGTGGCCCAGGTTCACCAGGAAGTTGGACTTCACGTGGCCCTGGGGAAAGAACTCCTGGTCGCACCCCTCGCATTCCTTCCCCGCGCCGAAGAACTCCTCGTCGACCCTGGCGTTGTCGAACCCCGACATCGGCCCGCAGTCCAGCCCCAGCGCTCGCGCCGCGATGATCAGGTAGGCGCCCTGCAGCGACGAGTTGCGCCGCGCCGTGGTCTCCACCAGCTGCGGATTGTTGGCGTAGAGGTTCGCCATCCCCGGGTTGTGCGGGAAGGTCTTGATCAGCTTGTGGTAGAAGAGGAGGTCGTAGGCGACGATGACCGTCACCGGCGCCGTCAGCGTCTTGTCGACGTTCGCCGGGGCGAGCGCGGGGCGCAGGCGCTCCTTCGCCGCCGGCGTGCGGAGGAACACGAAGCGCGCGGGGCCGGAGTTGGCCGCGGTGGGGCCCCACTTCACCAGGTCGTACAGCGCGCGCAGCGTGTCGTCGTCCACCGGCCGGTCCAGCCAGCTGTAGTGCGTGCGCGCCTCGCGGAACAGCAGGTCGAGCCCCGCGTCGTCCAGCCTCTCCATCCCGTCCTCCCCCTGTCGTCGTTGCAACGCAGAAACCGCGAACGGCGGGGGAGATGCAACATCCGCGCATGACTCCGTCGCAGCGCGGACCGCGCTTCTTCGGCCGGCGTGAACGCGAAAGGGCCTCCCGCGGGGAGGCCCTTCGTGCCATCGGAAAGGCGATCGGTCAGCAGGGATCCATCGTGAACGGCACGCACGGATTCACGTCGCAGGTGGAGATGCAGCTCGCCACGCAGCTGATCTCGCACGTGGGCGCGCAGCTGAACCCGCAGGTGTCCGCGCAGGTGTTCCCACGCGTGGCGTCGTTGCCCACGACGGTACCACGGAGCCTCGGCACTCCGGTGGTGGCGAACGAGGTGACGGACAGCTCCTCCAGCTTCAGGGCGAGCTTCTTCATGGTGCGGCTCCCGGGACGGGGATGGAGAGAGGCGGGCCAGGCTGGTCCCGGCCCGGCTGAGATACCGCCGCGCGCGGAGCTTGGTTTCATCTCCCGCCCGTTTTCCCATCTCCGCTCACGTCCCGACGGCCGCGCCCGCGAGCCCCCACCCTGGCGCTTCGCGCCGGTCCCTCCCCCGAACAGCGCGGGGGAGGGACGGAGGCTCGCTGCACTCGCGGCCAATCAGCGCATGGTTGGCTCGCGCGCGGGAAGGAGATCGCAGTACGCGAAGCGGCCGTCCCGAATCACCACCTCGCCGATGTCGCAGGCGACGGGGGAGCGGAAGCCCGGGCCGTGGGTGACGAAGGTGTGGAACTCGCCCTTCTCGCCGCAGGGGTCCACGGTCGCGGGGAGATCGGCCAGGAGCGCGGCGTCGTACGCGCGCCCGGCGAACGACGCGTCCAGCTGCGTGGTGTCGACGCAGACGAGCCGCGCCTGGAAGCCGCGGGCCACGAACTCGCGGGCGAGCGCGGCGGTGTCGCGTCCCCACAGCGGGAAGAGCGGCTCGAAGCCGAGGGGGGTGACGCGCTCCTCGCGGTACCGGCGCACGTCCTCCAGGAACAGGTCGCCGAACGCGATGCGCGTCGCGCCGAAGCGGCCACGCACGTCACCCAGCGCGGCGGCGAGCGCGGCCTCGTATTCGTCGTTGGAGCAGGCGGGGCGCAGCTCGAACTCGTGCAGCGGCAGCCCCAGCGCGTCGGCCTGCGCGCGCAGCAGCCCGCGGCGCACGCCGTGGATGGCGATGCGCTCGTACCCGCCCGTGACGCTGGTGAGCAGCACGATGGGATCGTACGCGCCGCAGGCTCGCAGCGCGTCCAGCGCCAGCGCGCTGTCCTTGCCGCCGCTCCAGCTCAGGATCAGGGGTTCGGGCATCTTCGCCGGAGCTGTTGGACAGGAGATCGAAAGCGGGATAATGCCGCCTCCGCCACGATCAGGACAGGGCGCGGGCGAGTGGTGACGATGCGCACCAGATCGGCATTTCATACATCGACGCGACGCGGCCGCGCGCGCCACTTCCCCGTCCCGCTTCGGCCGGTCCGTGTGGGGCGAACTGTGACTTCACGACGAAATCTTGACGAGGGGGGTTGCGCGTTTCCGGACGGCGGGGTTACCGTTGAACCCATGAGCCTCGACGCCGCGCGCTTCAGCCGCTTCTACTTCTATTACCGGCCCTGTAACGGGAGTCCGGGATTCGTCGCGCGCGGCTGAGCGGCCGCCACCGAAGGCGATCACGGAGGGCTCCCGAGCGGCTTCGGGGGCCCTCTTCGCTTTCTCCCCCATGCCGCAGCACCCGTCCCCCTGCAGGAGAAGAACCACATGATCATCGTCACCCGTCCGAACGTGACCGACGCGGAGCTGGACCACATCCGCGAGCGCATCGAGACGCTCGGGATGCGCACGCACGTGTCGCGCGGCGAGCGCCGCACCATCATCGGCTGTATCGGAGACGAAGCGCTGGTCCAGGAGGCCGCGCTTCTTTCGCTTCCCGGCGTGGAGTCGGTGACGCCGATCATGAAGCCGTACAAGCTGGCGGCGCGCGAGTTCGCCGCCGACCCGTCGGTGGTGCGCGTAGGCGACCGCGCCGCCGCGGCGATCGGCGGGCGGCGGCTGGCGGTGATCGCGGGGCCGTGCTCGGTGGAAGGACGCGAGATGCTGCGCGAGACCGCGTACGCCGTGCGCGACGCCGGCGCGGGGCTGCTGCGCGGCGGCGCCTTCAAGCCGCGCACTAGTCCCTACGCCTTCCAGGGGCTGGGCGAGGCGGCGCTCCGGATGCTGGCCGAGGTGCGCGCCGAGACGGGGCTGCCGGTGGTGACGGAGGTGATGGACACGCGCCAGGTGGAGCTGGTGGCCGAGCACGCCGACGTGCTGCAGGTGGGCGCGCGCAACATGCAGAACTTCGCGCTCCTCTCCGAGCTGGGCCGCGTGCAGCGGCCCGTGCTGCTCAAGCGCGGACTTTCGGCCACGGTGAAGGAGCTGCTGATGGCGGCCGAGTACGTGATGGCGCAGGGGAACCGCGACGTGATCCTGTGCGAGCGCGGCATCCGCACCTTCGAGACCATCACCCGCAACACGCTGGACGTGGCCGCGATCCCCGTGCTCAAGGCCGAGACGCACCTGCCCGTGGTGGTCGACCCCAGCCACGCCGGTGGCCGCGCGGATCTCGTCGCGCCGCTGGCCTTCGCGGCCGTGGCGGCGGGCGCCGACGGGCTGATCATTGAAGTGCACCCCGACCCCCAGGGCGCGCTGTCGGATGGCGACCAGTCGCTCACGCTCAACGCGTTCGGGCGGATGATGCACGGCCTGCGGCCATTCGCGCTCGCGGCCGGGCGCGAGCTGCCGCTCCCCGGCGCCGCGGCGCTGCGGGAGGCGGCGTGATGGCGCAGGACGCCCCGCCCGCGGCGGAACGGCTCGGCGAGCTGCGGGTGCAGATCGAGCAGATCGACCGCTCCATCATCGGCCTGATCGCCGAACGGGTGCGGTTGGCGCGCGAGGTGGGGATCGCCAAGCACGAGCTGGGGCTGCCGACGCTGGACCCGGCGCGCGAGGCCGCCGTCGTGCGCCGCGCGGGCGAGCTGGCGCGCGAGGCGGGGCTGGGCGACGAGGACGTGCGCTACATCTTCTGGCACCTGATCGGGCTCTCCCGCCGCGCGCAGATGGAGGAGGGGTGACGGTGCACGGCCAGCCCGGTTGCCTTCGGTGAGCGGCGAGGACCCGGCGTTTACGGACCCGGGCTCGATCCGGACGGTCGCCGTTGCGGGATTGGGGCTGATCGGGGGATCGGTGGCGCGCGACCTGGCCGCCCTCGGTGTGCGCGTGCTCGGGCACGACCGCGACCGCGCGGCGGTGGATGCGGCGCTCCGCGAAGGCTTCGTCTCCGCCGCGCTGGGGGATGGCTTCGCGGGGGTGGAGGACGCGGACGCGCTGGTGATCGCCGTCCCCGTGCATGCGGCCGCGGCGGTGCTGGAGCGCGCGCTGCCGCGTCTCGGCGGCGTGCGGCTGGTGACGGACGCGGGGAGCACCAAGCGCGCGATCGTGGCCGCGGCGGAGCGGCTGGGGATCGGCGCCCGGTTCGTCGGCGCGCACCCGTTCGCCGGCGACCATCGCGCGGGGGTGGAGGCCTCTCGCCTGGGACTGTTCGCTGGCGCGCGCGTCTACCTCTGCCCCGCCGCGGGCGCGTCTGCCGAGGCGCGGGGGATGGCGCGCGGGCTGTGGACGATGCTGGGCGGGACGGTGATGGAGATCGGCGCGGAGGAGCACGACGCGCGGCTGGCGTGGACGAGCCACCTCCCGCAACTCGTCTCCACCGCGCTGGCGGCGGTGCTGGCGGCGCGCGGGATTCCGCGCGCGGATCTCGGCCCCGGTGGGCGCGACGTCACCCGCCTGGCCGCCAGCTCGCCGGAGATGTGGACCGGCATCGCGCTGGAGAACGCCGATGCGCTCCTCGCCGCGCTCGATGCCACGGGCGCGCAGCTCGCCGCCCTCCGCGACGCCCTCGCGCGGCGGGACGAGGACGCGATCCGCGCCGCGTTCGCCTCGGGCCAGGCGTGGAGCTGAACCACCCAACAGATTGAGTCTCACGCAGAGGCCGCAGAGGACGCAGAGGACCGATCTTCTTCCTCTGCGTCCTCTGCGGCCTCTGCGTGAGACTTCTTCAGTTCAGCCGATCTCGGACGCGCGGCGGGCGGCGGGGTCGGTGGAGCCTTCGCGCGGGGCCCGGCCGAAGCGGCGGTCGAGCTCGTCCCACAGCTCGTCCAGCGGCAGCCCCTTCGCGCGCCAGAGGACGAGGAGATGGTAGAGCAGGTCGGCCGATTCGCTGCGCAGCTGCTCCGTTCCCTCGTTCTTCGCGGCGATGATGGTCTCCGTGGCCTCCTCGCCCACCTTCTTCAGGATCTTGTCAAGCCCCTGCGCGAACAGGTACGTGGTGTACGACCCCTCCGGCCGCTCCGCGTCGCGCGCGGCGACAAGCGCCTCGACGCGGGCGAGGACGTGGCGCGAGTCGCCCCCGTCCCGCAGCTCGTCATCGGCCACCGCGCGGAAGAAGCAGCTGCGCTCGCCGGTGTGGCAGGCGGGGCCGGCCTGGCGCACGCGGTAGAGCACGGCGTCACCGTCGCAGTCCACGCGCACCTCGTCCACCTCCTGCGTGTTTCCGCTCGTCTCCCCTTTCTTCCACAGCTCGCCGCGCGACCGGCTCCAGTAGTGCGCGCGGCCCGTCTCGCGCGTCAGGCGCAGCGCGTCGGCGTTGGCCCAGGCGAGCATCAGCACCTCGCCGGTGCGCGCGTCCTGCGCCACCACGGGCACCAGGCCGCGGTCGTCGAACTTCACCTCGTCGAGCCAGGACATCTGAACCGCAGTGCGTGAGTGCGGAAGTGCGTGAGTGCGTGAGTGCGTGAGTGCGTGTAGGTTCCCGAACGTACGGGCGAATGGAATTCGCGGCAACAACGGCACAAAGTCCCTGCGGCGACTGCGGCCGAGGCATTCGCGCGACGTACTGCCATCTGCTCCCATGATGAGTTCTCCCCCGCCCCTGCGAAGCGGGGGAGGGGGCCGGGGGGAGGGGGCCAGCCGCGGCCGCGCGATTCTTTGTGACCGGCTTGGAGCCAGACCCCACGCTGAGTATCACCCTCCCCCCAGTCGGTTTTGGGGGGAGGGTCGCGCGCAGCGCGGGGAGGGGGGCCTTCGCGCCGCGGCAGCGGAGGTGCTTGTGATCGTGATGATGCTGATCTCGAACCCCTTGCGATCCGATCTAACCTGATGCAGGAGATGTGGATGCTGGTGCACGCGATGGAGCGGGTGGCGGGGTGGGCCGAGGCATGGCGGCGGGCGGGGCGGCTGGTGCTGCTGCTGGACTTCGACGGCACGCTGGCGCCGATCGTCGACCGGCCGGAGCTGGCGGGGATGCCCGAGGCCACGCGCCGCGCGCTCGAGCGGCTGATGGCACTGCCGGGCGTCGAAGTCGCCGTGGTCAGCGGCCGCGGGCTGGCGGACGTGCGCGCGCTGGCGGCCATCCCCGGCATCGCGTACGCGGGGAACCACGGGATGGAGATCCATGGCCCCGGCATCGACCGCGTGCACCCCGAAGCGGCCGCCGCGCGCCCGGTGCTGGAGCGCGCCGCCGCCGCGCTGCGCGACGCGATCTCCGGCATCCCCGGGGCGTTCGTGGAGGACAAGGAGCTGACGCTGTCCGTGCACTTCCGCCTGGCCCCGCGCGAGCGCCTGGACGAGCTGCACGACATCGTCCGGCGCGTCGTCGAGCCGCTCGAGGGCGTGCACCTGACCGAGGGGAAGCAGGTGATCGAGGTGCGCCCGAACGTCGACTGGAACAAGGGGCGCGCGGTGATCTTCCTGCTCGACCAGATGCGCCCCCCCGCCGGCGCGCCCGTCCTCTACTTCGGCGACGACCGCACCGACGAGGACGCCTTCCGCGCCCTCCGCGACGCCGGCGCCGGCGAGGGCGTCCTCGTCGCCGAGGAACTGCCGGAGACCAGCGCGGCCGCGTCGTTCCTCCGCGAGCCGGCGGAGGTGGGGGAGGTGTTCGCCGCGCTGGCGGAGGCGCGGGCTGGGATCTTGGAGTGATCCGGCTGGGGGAGCGGGGCGAATAAATTCGCTGCAACAACCACACGAAGTCCGCCTTCGCGGACTACAGGCTTCGGTGTGGCCGAGACGACGGTGCTCGCGACCGGCTTCCACGAAAGCTGGCTCCGCGCACCACAATCTCGTCGGCACGAAAGTCTGTAGTCCCCGCAGGGGGACTTCGTGTCGTTGTTGCTGCGAATTTATTCGCCCCCTCCAATCTCCATCTCCCCAATCCCCTGCGGCAATGGAGCGTTACGGCGCTGGAACGGCGCGTTGCAGCCGCGGAGATCGCACCCTCCTGTCTTGTATCTCCAAGCTGTTGTGGTGATTGGGGTTGCCGTTGATGGAAGATGGGGAATGCGCGTTGCCCCGTCATCCGCCGACAGCCCACCCGACCGACACACGCCAGCAAGGAGCCGGACGATGTTCACCCAGGGCTACAGCCAGACCGAGGCGCAGGAGATGATGACGCTCTCGTCCATCGCGTACGCGGGCGAGAACACCGGCAGCTACCAGCAGATCCAGCAGGCCATCGAGAGCGAGCTGGCCGCCTCCAGCGTGGTCGGCCCGTACTTCCAGCTGGTGTGGCTTGGGATCACCCCCGACTTCAGCAACCTGATGTACGTGGCGCGCGACAACCGCGAGACGGCGCGCTTCGCCGTGGTGGTGCGGGGGACGGACTGGAACTTCCTGACAGACTGGAAAGAAGACTTCGACGTCATCGATAAGCACGACTGGCCCACCGCCAGCCCGCCGAACCCGCGGATCTACGTGGCGCAGGGGTCGTGGGACGGGATGACCGATCTCCTGGCGACACAGTCGAACCTGTTTAACATGACGCCGCCGGCCATCCCCCAGCCCTCGAACATGATCACCCTGTTCATGGCCGAGGCGCTCTGGAACACCTACGACACCGACGTCGACATCTTCGTCACCGGCCACTCACTGGGCGGCGCCATGGCCACGGTGATCGGCCTCTGGCTGGCGGACACGGCCTCGACCTGGGTGCTGCGGCCCAACAAGGTGAACTTCAAGACCTACACCTTCGCCGCGCCCACCGTGGGGAACCAGGACTTCGTGAACTACTACAACGGGCAGACGGCGAACCCGCAGGTGCAGTGGCAGGCCTACCGCGTGTACAACGAGCAGGACGCCATCCCCTTCGGCTACGCGAACATCGGCGGCGTGGCGGAAGACGGCGTGCCGTACAGCCTCCTCTTCGCCACGCTCGAGCTCATCCCCGCGCTGGCGGCCATCCAGACCGCGCTCGACCAGGCCGGCGTGGCCTACGTGGACGTGGGGAGCGCGTCGAACGGGACGGCGCTGGGGCTCAGCAACAATCCCCCCAGCTCCAGCTGGCCGCCGCCGTGCAACAGCGAGGTGAAGAATTTCGACCCCGACTTCGCCTGCTGGGTGGGATACGAGCACGACCACAACACCTACCTGTTCCTGCTCGGCGCGCCCACCATCCCCAGCATCCCGCAGCGCGCGGTGGACACGGCCGCCATCGCTGCCACGCCGCTGTGCTCGGTGATGCCCATCACTCCCGAAACGCTCGCGGGCGAGGCGGCGCCGGCGTAACCGTCGCCGACACAGGGAGATAACGACGCGCGGGGGCCCCGGTCGGGGCCCCCGCGTGCTTGCGTGGAGATCCGTCTGCCGCGCGCGTCAGGCCACGGGGCGGCGGCCGGTGATCACGCGCCAGGCGATCACGATCACGGCGATGATCAGCAGAATCCAGGCGATGCTTCCCAGGGCGTGGATCACGCCGCCCACGCCCAGCAGGCCCAGCAGCAGCAGGATGATGGCGATGATCAGGATGATGTCCACAAGTGCCTCCCCTCCAAGGGTGAAATCGGGTACTGCACCTCCTCGGCGGGGGAGTAAAGCAAGGGGTGTGCCTAAAGCGTAAATCCGGTGCACATCGTGAGTTGTGCGACCGCCGCGTTGCCCGCCCCGCACCCCGCCGATATCTTCCGGCCCCATGCCGACCTCCCCCATCGCCCAGGTGCCGCCCGGCTCGCTCGACCTGCTGGCCGGCGACGTCCGCCGCCGCCGGCGCGTTCAGCGCGCGTGGTTCGCGCTGGCCGAGGCGCACGGCTACCAGGAGGTCATCCCCCCGACCTTCGAGTACGAGGAGGTGTTCACCCGCGGCGCCGGCCCCGAGCTGGCCGCGCGGCTGATCCGCTTCGTCGACCGCGACGGCCGCCTCGTCGCCCTGCGCGCGGACTTCACCTCGGCGATCGCTCGGGTGGTGGCCACGCGGCTGGCGGACGCGCCGGGGCCGCTGCGGCTGGCGTACGCGGGGAAGGTGTATCGCCAGGAGCCGGAAGGGCTTGGGCGGCGGAGGGAGATCTTCCAGCTGGGCGCCGAGCTGATCGGCGATCCGTCACCGGAAGCGGACGTCGAGGCGCTGCGACTGGTGATCCTGCAGATGCGCGCGCTGGGGCTGCACGAGTTCCAGATCAACCTGGGCGACATCCGTTTCATCCGCCCGCTCCTCTCCGGCCTCTCGCCCGAGCAGGCGGAGGCGCTGCGGACGGCCATCGACCGCAAGGACCGCGCGGCGCTGGCCGCGGGCGCGCGCGAGATCGGCGCCCCGGCGGCCGTGACCCGCGCGCTCGTCGTCCTCCCCGAGCTGATCGGCCGCGGCGACGTCCTCACCCGCGCGCACGCGCTCGCCTCCGGCCGCGAGGCGGAGGAGGCCATCGACCGCCTGCGCCGCGTGGACGCGCTGCTGGGCGACGACGAGCGGCGGCACGTGGTGTACGACCTGGGCGAGATCCGCGGGCTGGGGTACTACTCCGGCATCCAGTTCGAGGTGTTCGTGGCCGGCGTCGGCCGCGCGGTGGGCTTCGGCGGCCGCTACGACGGGCTCCTCGCGCTGTACGGCGCCGATCGTCCCGCGGTCGGCTTCGCGCTGGAGACGGACGCGCTGGCGGATCTCCTGGACGAGGAGCCGTCGTGACGCGCGCGCTCCGCATCGCCCTCCCCAAGGGGCGGATGATGGACGAGGCGCTGCGCCTGTTCGAGGCGATGGGCTCGCAGATCGATCCCGCCGCGCGCGACAGCCGCCGCCTGATCCTGCCCTCGGCGGACGGGCGCTTCGAGTTCCTGCCGGTGAAGAGCGGCGACGTCCCCGTCTACGTCGAGGCCGGCGTGGCCGACGCGGGCGTGGCGGGGCTCGACGTGCTGGAGGAGACGCAGCCGGACGTGCTGCGCCCGCTCGACCTGGGCTTCGGGGGATGCCGCCTGGCCGTGGCGGCGCCGGCGGGCGCGCCGTATCCGCAGCTGGTGGGCGGCGGGATCCCGCGCGTGGCGACGAAGTACGTGGAGAGCGCGCGCCGCTTCTTCGCGGGGCGGGGGATCCAGGTGGAGTTGATCCGCATCTCAGGCTCGGTGGAGCTGGCGCCGCTGCTGGGGTTGTCGGACTGGATCGTGGACCTGGTGCAGACCGGGCGCACGCTGGCCGAGAACGGGCTGGTGGTGCTGGACGACGTGGCCCCGTCCACCGCGCGCCTGATCGTCAACCGCGCCAGCCACAAGCTGCGCCTCGACGAGCACCAGCGCCTGATCGCCGACCTGGCGAAGGCGCTGGAGAGCGGACCACTGCCGGGCGAATGAATTCGCGGCAACGAAAGCACAAAGTCCCTGCGGGACTGCGGCCGAGATCAAGGCACGACGGGCAGAAATCGATTCAGTGATGAGTTCTCCCCCGCCCCTGCGAAGCGGGGGAGGGGGCCGGGGGGAGGGGGCCTCCCGGTCGCGTCCGCGCCGGATTCTCCCCGTCGCACCCGCAGTTTGGTGGAGATCATGATTGAGATGAGGCTGATGCAGTGCTGAACATCCGGACCCTCCGCACCGCGCCGCCGTTCACGGAGCTGCGGGAGATGGCGGCCGCGGCGTCGACCGACGACCCTGCGCTCCGCGAGGCCGTGGCGCGCATCGTGGGCGACGTGGCCGCGCGCGGCGACGCGGCGCTGGTGGAGTACACGCGCCGCTTCGACAATCTCGACGTCTCCACCGGCGCGGAGCTGCGCATCGGCGCGGACGAGCTGGAGCGCGCTGCGGCCTCCATCGATCCCGATCTCCTGGCATCGCTGCGGCGCGCGGCGGAGAACGTGCGCCGCTTCCACGAGCGCCAGCGCGAGCACGGCTTCGTCGAGTGGCTGCCCGACGGATCGCTCCTGGGCCAGCGCGTCTCGCCGCTGCGCCGCGTGGGGATCTACGTCCCGGGCGGCCGCGCGGCGTACCCGTCGTCGGTGCTGATGAACGCCATTCCCGCCGCGGTGGCGGGCGTGGACGAGATCGCCATGGTGTCGCCCACCCCCGGCGGCGAGGCGTCGCCCGTCGTGCTCGCGGCGGCGCACGTGGCGGGGGTGACCGAGGTGCTGCGGATCGGCGGCGCGCAGGCGGTGGCGGCGCTGGCGTACGGGACGGAGACGGTCGGGCGGGTGGACAAGATCGTCGGCCCGGGGAACAAGTGGGTGGCCGAGGCCAAGCGCCAGGTGTTCGGCCTGGTCGACATCGACATGATCGCCGGCCCGTCGGAGATCCTGGTGATCGCCGACGAGTGGGCCGACCCCGTGCACGTCGCCGCGGACCTGATCGGGCAGGCGGAGCACGACCCCGACGCCATCGCCTGGCTGGTGACGAGCTGCGTCTCGCTTCCCATGGCCGTTCCCGGCGAGATCGAGCGGCTGCTGGAGCGCAACCCGCGCGCGGAGGTGGCCCGCGCGGCGCTGGAGGCCAACGGCGCCATCGTCGTGGTTCCCACGCTGGCCGACGCGGCGGCGGTGGCGGACCTGCGCGCGCCCGAGCACCTGGAGCTGCTCGTCGCCGAGCCGCTGGCGCTGGCCGGGCGCATCCGCAACGCCGGCGCCATCTTCCTCGGCGCGCACTCGCCCGAGCCGATGGGCGACTACTTCGCCGGCCCCAACCACGTGCTGCCGACGGGGGGCACGGCGCGCTTCGCCAGCCCGCTGGGCGTGTACGACTTCGTCAAGCGCACCAGCCTGATCGGCTACTCGCCCGAGCGCCTGCGCGCGCACGCCGACGACGTGGTGCGCCTGGCCGAGGCCGAGGGGCTGCACGGCCACGCCGAGGCGGTGCGCGTGCGCCTGCGCGCCGGCGGGTGAGGCCGGGCCATGTCGCGCAACGTCGTCCTGCGGTGCGCCTGCGGCCGGGCGCGGTTCGACGGGTTCTCGTGGTTCACGTCGCTCGTCTGGGACGACATCCTCGGCTGCCTGGAGGCGCTGGGGATCGAGAACCCGTACCACGACCTCCCGTTCGAGGGGCTGCAGGTCGACGGCGCCGGGTTCCGCGCCTGGTGGGACGACGCGGCGGCGCGGATGCGCGCCGCGCGGGAGTCGCTCCCCGTGATCTACTGCGTCTGGCAGGAGCAGGGGACCGACGCCGGCTACTGCGTCTGCCGCGGGCGCGGGTGGATGGTGGAGGGCATCTTCGACGAGCTGCTCGCCGTCCCGCTGGCGCCGGTGGTGTGGGAGAGCCGCCGCGCCGGCCTGACCTACGCGCCGCCGGTGGTGGAGGAGGCCGCGCCGGAAATCGTCCCTCGCTTCCCGTCGCCCGCGGACGGCGCGCGGGTGGAGGTGGCGCTGGCGGCGGACGAGTTCGAGCGCGTCTTCCGCGGCACCCCCGTCACCCTGGAGCACGGGCGGCTGCCGGACTACTTCGCCGCCGAGCTGCGCGCGATGGACGAGCTGGCGCGCCACTCGGATGAGCGCGGCGAGACGATCCTCATCCTCGGCTACTGACCGGGGTCACCCTGATTGGAGATGGTTCCTTGAACGTTCTCTACGCACTCTTCTGCGAGGATGCCGGCGAGCGGACCGACGGCCGGCTCGACGTCCACGGCGTGTTCCACCAGCTCTACGCGCCGGGATTTCCCGCGCAGCAGGGGCGGATGACCTTTGCGGTGGCGGTGGAGTGGGAGCCGCACGAGCGCGGGCAGATCGATTTCTCCATCGAGCTGATGGACCCGTCGCGCAGCCCGGCGCTGACCATCACCGGCCAGACCGAGGTGTCCGACGGGCAGCTGATGCAGGGCCCGCCCCAGACGCGCATCGTCATGCCGCTGGAGAACATCGTCTTCCCCGCCGAGGGCACCTACATCTTCGAGCTGGTGGTGAACGGCCAGCGCCAGCGCCTCGCCCCGCTGCATCTGCTCAAGGACACCACGCAGAACTGACGGGCATTCTCACGCGGAGGCGCGGAGACGCGGAGGGGCTTGGCTGGCTCCTCCGCGTCTCC
>DASUYB010000076.1 GCA_036377595.1 Longimicrobium sp.
CTGCCCGCGGTCCGCTCCAATCCTGTATCCGCTCACCATCCCTCCAGCAACGAAGGCCTGACGTCAGCGAGGATACATATAGTATACAGAGTAAACAAGCCGCCCGCCAGAGTTCTGACACACTCTGGGCCGGCCAGACCGTAATCAGCGTCTGTACGAGAGCATACAGGCCGAAGGATCCATAACCGCGACCGCACGCGGTTCGGCCTGGCGCATCACTATTCCACCCGGACGCATGATCAGTATGACGCAGAGCAGCGGAGGAAGCAGAGAATTCCCTCTGCTTCCTCCGCTGCGCTGCGTGAGACCTTCTTCCGTCGAACGGTCTGCGGACGATCAGAACCGCACGGCCGACGCGTGGTCCGCCTGGTAGGGCGTGTTGAGGATCGTCCCGCCGGCGGCCGCGTTGGCCGGGTCGATGATGCACAGGCGGAACTGCGCGCCCTGCGTGCAGGTGTACACGATCCGCCCGTCCGCCAGCCAGGTGGGCGCGCCGTCGCTGCCGGTGCGCGTGGTCAGCCGCGTCACCACGTTCGTGGCCACGGTCAGGATGTACAGCTCCGTGTCGCCGGAGCGGTTCGAGGCGAAGGCCACGCGCGTGCCGTCGGGGCTCCACGCCCCCTCCACGTCGGCCGACGAGCCGCCCGCCAGCACCGACGGCGTGCCGCCCAGCGTCAGCCCGTAGATGTCGGCCGAGCCGCCCGCCGACGAGGTGAAGGCGAGCTGCGTGGCGCTCTTCCAGTTCGGGCTCGACTCGATGGCGTCGCCCGTGGCCGAGACGGCCACGGTGGCGCCGGTGGCGTCGGCCGCGCCCGTCCAGATCTTGGTGATGGCGCCCGGCGCGCCCGCCGACCACGCCAGCTTCGTCGCGTCGGGCGAGAGCGCGGGCGTAGTCTCGTTGATCGTCGTGGTGGTGGTCAGCCGCGTCTCCGCGCCCCCGCGCAGCGGCACCGAGTACAGCTCGGCGTTCCCGTCGCGGTAGCTGGTGAACACCACCTTCCCCAGCGCCACGCTCGGGTTCACGTCGGAAAGGAGGCTGGTGCTGAGGGCCACGACGTCGTTGCCGTCGATCCCCATCCGGTACACGTCGCGGTTGCCGCCCGGCGCCATCTCCGCCACGATCGTGGGAACGATGGGGGTGGAGACGTAGACGGTGAAGGCGAAGGTCAGCACGGTGGAGGGGATGTTCCACTCCCACCGCTTCACGGCGCTGGTGGCGTTCGGCGGCAGCGCGCCGGGATAGTAGAAGTAGGGCTGCCCCGAGCCGGTGAAGGTGTCGATCCCGTCGGCGTTCCTGACCTCCACCAGCCCCGTCCCCGAGGTGGCGTTGGGACCCGAGGCGAAGAACACCTTCACGCCGGTGACCGTGGTGCCGTCGGAGCCCATGCGCTGCACCAGCAGGTTCTGCACGGTCACGTCGGCGCCGAAGATCCCGGTGCCGGCGTCGTACGTCACGTTGGTCGAGGTCAGCGTGACGTTCACCCGCTGCCCGCCGAAGATGCGGTCGCCGCGCACTCCGGACCCGGCCACGGCGTCGGCGCACCGCATCTCCCGCGCGCGCACGTCCACGGTGCAGGGGATAGCCGCCAGCGCGTCGGGCGGGGTGATCACCGGTGGCTCGGGACGGGTGATGCCGCCGGACTCGGAGCACGCGGCCAGGATCAGCAGGGCGACGAACGCCGCGGGTCGCGCGCTGCGCATGCGCATGAACATCGTCTTGGATTCGTTTCGGGAGGGGGATGCGGCCGCGGGGAAGGTATGGCGGCTGCTACGCTCCGGCGCCGCAGAACGGATGTGCGCCGGATGGAAGATGGTGCCGAACTGCCTGCAATGCAAGGGGATAGGTGATTTTTGCCCTTCTCCGCCGTCCTGCTCCTCTCCCACGAAGATCACGAAGGATGGGAACGAGGGCGAGCGGACAGCCCCCTCCGTGTCCTCCGTGTCCTCTGTGAGAGAATCAAGAAGACGGGCGGGAAGCGGCGTCGATCCGCTCCCCGCCCGTCCGTCTCACGCTGGCGATCAGTTCGACGGCCTGGGCGCGAGGGCCGCCTCGATGCGCGCGAGCCTGGCCTCCAGCTCGGCGATGCGCTGGTCGCGCTGCTGGAGCTGGCGCTGCAGCTCCGCCGTCCGCGCCTCGAGCGCCTTCACCGCGGCGAAGTTCACGCCGTCGAAGTCGCCCGAGTTGATGGTCTTGTCGTCGTCGTTGAACCCCCAGGCGAGGTGCCAGTCCTGCGCCATGGGGCCCATGTGCCGCACCTGCCGCCCCTCGGCGATGTAGTTCCAGGTCTGCACCGGGATCCCGCGGATCCGCGCCAGCAGGTCCTCGCCGTCGACCTCGCGGAAGTTCTCCTTGCGGAAGCGGTCCGAGATCACGTTCCAGCTGCTTCCGCCCGCGTTCAGGCTCACCCCGGTGGTGGTGGTGGCGTTGGTGAACAGCCGGTAGCCGCCGGCGTAGCGCGTGGACCACTGGTTGTTCGCGCTGGCCTCCACCGAGTCGGTGGTCGACTGGTCGGCGGCCACGAAGGCGCCGTCGTGGCCGTTGGCGCTGGCGCGGTGCCCCAGCGCCACCGCGTAGTCGGCGTCGGCCGTCACCCGGTAGCCGATGGCCACCGCGCCCTGCCCGCCGGCGGTGTTGGTGAAGCCCATGGCCACGCAGCCGAAGCCCGTGCAGTGGTTGCTGGCCCCGGTGCTGAACCCGGCCGTGCCGCTGACCGTGTTGCTCCCGCCGAATGCCGCGGCGTCCACACCGCTGACCGTCACCTGGTCGCCGAAGGCGAAGGTGGCGAAGGCGGTGGCCTTGGTCAGGTTGCCGCCCGCCCAGGAGTAGAAGCCGGTGTTGGCGTCGTCCCAGTAGTTGCACACGCCGCCGTCGTCGGTGCCGCCGGCGCGGAACGCGGCCTTGAACGGGTACCACATCATCCGGTAGCCGCAGCCGCTCGCGGGGATGATCCCGATCCCCAGCTCGCCGATGGCGACCACGCCGCCGGCGCTGTCCACCCGGAAGCGGTCGCCGGGCGGAGACCCGGAGCGGAGGCGCAGGAGGATGTCGGACTGCGCCGAGGCGGCCGTGGCCGACACGGCCAGCGC
The DNA here is from genome assembly GCA_036377595.1 of Longimicrobium sp. NCBI lineage: Bacteria > Pseudomonadati > Gemmatimonadota > Longimicrobiia > Longimicrobiales > Longimicrobiaceae > Longimicrobium > Longimicrobium sp. Next base: position 3,088 of record DASUYB010000076.1, read on the forward strand.
GAGCGCGGAGACGGCCAGAACGAGCTTTCTCATGAGGGATTCGAGATGTTCGCCCCCGGCGGGACGGATTCGGTGGGAGAGCGGCGGGACCGGCGCCGGGGGCCGGTCCCGCATCGTCGTCAGCGTCTCACTGCCTGGAGGCCGCCAGCTGCCGCACCAGCGCCTCCAGCTCCTGCACCCGCGATTCCAGCGAGGTCACCCGCGACTGCAGCCGGCCGACCTCGGCCTGCCTGGCCTGCAGCTGCGCGGTCCGGGCCTCCAGCGCCTTGACCGCGGCGAAGTTCACCCCGTCGATGTCGAGCAGGCCGATGGACTTGTCGTCCATCCCCAGCCCGAACGCCGCGCGGAAGTCCTCGGCGAAGGGGCCCATGTGCCGCACCCCGCCGCGCTCGCCGATGTAGCTCCAGGTGTTCACCGGCACCCCACGGAAGCGGGCCAGCAGCTCCTCGCCGTCCACGGAGGTGAAGTTCTCCTTCAGCATCCGGCTCGACGAGCACGAGAACACGCCCGAGCCCGCGGGGAGGTTGCACCCGGTGGTCAGCGTGGCGTTGGTGCGGAAGCGGTAGCCGCCGGCGTAGCGCGTGGCGAACTCGTTGTTGGCCACCGCCTCGATCGAGTCGGTGGTGCTCTCGTCGCCGGCCACGAACACGCCCGAGTGCCCGTCGGCGCTGGCGCGGTGCCCCAGCGCCACGGCGTAGTCGGCGTCGGCGGTCACCCGGTAGCCGATGGCCACGGCGCCCTGCCCGTTTCCGGCCGCGCAGTTGCCCGAGGTGATCGTGCCGGTGGTGTTGGTGAAGCCGATGGCCACCGAGCCGAAGCCGCACACGTGATTGCTGGCCCCGGCGGTGAAGCCGGCGGTGCCCGCCACCTGGTTGCTGCCGCCGAAGCCCGCGGCGTCGGTACCCGACACCACCACCTGGTCGCCGAAGGCGAAGGTGGCGAAGGCGCTGGCCTGCGACTGGTTGCCGCCGGCCCACGAGTAGAAGCCGGTGTTGGCGTCGTCCCACTGCGTGGAAACCGTGGGGCACGAGCCGGGGCTCCCCGCGCGGAACGAGGCCTTGAACGGATACCACATCATCCGGAAGCCGCACCCCGTGGCGGGGATGATGCCGACGCCCAGCGTGCCCAGCGCCACCACGCCGCCCGCGCTGTCCACGCGGAAGCGGTCGCCCGGCGGCGAGCCCGAGCGCAGGCGAAGCAGGATGTCGGACTGCGCCAACGCGGCGGTTGCCCCCGCCACGAGCGCCAGCGCGGCCAGTACGAGCGTTCTCGTCCGATGCAGCATGGTTCGCTCTCCTTGGATCACGTGTGGTCTGGCAGCCGCGGCGTCATTGCGACGTGGCCTGGATCCGGAAGCCCGTGCTGGTGAGCCGTCCCAGGTCCACGCGGAGGGGCGCTCGGACCGTGATGTTGCCGGTCAGCGAGTAGGTGCCGGTGACCCTCGTGAAGGGGAGGGTGCCCTGCACCGTGCGCGCGATCCCCGTCAGCGTCAGCACGCCCACGGTGTTGTTGATGGCGCCCGAGTTGGTGGTCATCACGTCGCCACTGGCGTCCATGTTGAAGGCCGCCAGCGACAGCGTGGGCACGGTGCCGCCCGGGGTGAGGTCGAGCACCTCGATCCCGCCCACCCCCTCGTTCTGCGTGAGCGTGGGGAAGCTCGGCACGGTATCGGGGATCACGATCGTGTCCTGGGGCACCGGCTTGACGCTGTCGGGCTGCCAGGTGGGCGAGGGGGGTGCCGTGTTGACGGGAAGCCAGTTGTGGGGGTTCTCGTAGTTGTCGTTGGCTCCCGCCGCCGTCCAGATGCGCCGCACCGCCAGCACGTTCACCGGCACCTTGGCGTAGCGGTACGACCCGCTCGTGGTTTCCACCCGGATGGTGGGGCTGCCGAAGCGGAGCCCGTGCATCAGCCCGGTGGGGCTCACGGTGGCGCGGGTCGTGTCGCTCGACGACCAGGCGAACGTGGGCGGGATGGGGTCGGGCTCGCCCATGGCGTTGCGCGACACGGCCGCCAGCTGCCGCACGTAGCCCGAGCGCACGTTGAAGTTGCCCTCCACGTCGACGTAGCCGTCGGGATAGGGCACGGCCGTCGAGACCTTGAGGATGAAGTCGAAGCTCGTCACCGTCAGCGGCACGGTCAGCTGCCACGTCCGGGGGCTCGACAGCTCGTACTGCTCGAGCACCGTGTTGTAGCGGTAGTAGACCTGGCCCGACGCGGTGAAGGTGCCGGTCCCGTCGCCCGTCACCGTGACCAGGCCCGAACCCGCGGTCACCGCGGGCGCCTGGAAGAAGAAGACGTTGATCCCGTTGGGGTCGGGCGCCAGCGCGCCGGTGGTGTCGGCCGTGCCCAGCGGCTGCGGGATGCGGTTGCGGATGGTCACGTCGAAGGTGAACGCCTGCGTGCCCGCGTCGTAGTTGACGTTGGTCGAGGCGACGTCGACGTACTTGTTGTTGGGGCCGTCGATGATGATGTCGCGGCGGTTGCTGTTGTCGCCGCACACCACCGTCTTCGTCTTCGTGTTCCCCGTGCACCGGAGCTCGCCGAGGACCACGGGCGTGCCGGGGGTCTGGGGTCCGCCGGGATTGCCGCCCCCGCCCGGCGGCCCGGCCGGGTTGCTCCGGTCGGAGCACGCCGCGGCCAGAACCAGCCCGGTCGCGAAGGCGGCCGTTAGGCCGGGATACCGCCTGAAGAGATGCATGGTGAGACCTCGGATCTGGCGGGGTTGTACACCGGACTAGCGGGGTCGTGGGCCGCTTCCGGCGTAGGTGAGCGCGACAAGGCGCGGCGGCTGCGCGGAAGCGGTGTCGCCCGCGGCACCGTGCCAGGGACTGCCCGGGAATTCACGGATCCACTCCATCTTCCCCAGCGCCCGTGCGCAGCGGATGCAGGGGAAGCGGTCCAGCTCGCCGCCGGTCGCGGCCAGGGCGGCGCTGGCGCGCTGCAGCCCGTCTAGCCGGGCCGTGTAGCGCGTCCACACGTCGGTCAGCCCCACGTGGTTCAGGTCGGCCACCACGTCGGCCTCGTTCTCGCCGTACTCCGACAGCTGGCAGCACAGCGACAGCCGGCCGCGGGCGTCCACGTAGACGCGGCGGTGCTCGAAGGTGTCGCACGCCGGCTCGGGGCCGTCGAAGGGGGCGCCGTAGTCCAGGTACACGCCGGTGCGCCGCCCCTCGCGCCCCAGCGCCAGGATCTCGTCGCGCGCGGCGTACCACTCGCGCGGGGCCAGGTCGCTGTCGCGGGCGGCGCTGCCGGGCACCGGCTGCGCCAGCGCGAAGTGCAGGCTCACGCACCCCAGCGCCTCGGCCAGGTCGGCGGCCTGCCGCAGCTGGTGGCGGTCGCGCCGGTCCACCACGAACCCCAGCGAGGTGGGAATGCGCCGGCTGGTGAGCAGCGCCACGGCCAGCAGCACGCGCCGGAACGAGCCGCGCCCGCGCTCGGCGTCGTGCACCGCCTCGTCGGCGCCCGACAGCGACAGCCGCACCGCCGAGGGCGGGTGGCGGTCCAGCCCCGGCATCAGCCGCCGCATGTGCCAGCCGTTGGTCACGAAGCGGTAGCTCACGCCGCGCGCGTGCAGCAGGGCGATGATCTCGTCCCAGCGCGGGTGGATGGTGGGCTCGCCGCCGGTCATGCTCACGCCCACCTCGCCGAACAGCGCGCGCGCGTCGTCTACCGTGCGCGCGATCAGCGCCGGATCCAGGTTGCGGACGGTGGTCACGTCGTCCCGGATGCAGTGGGGACAACGCAGGTTGCAGTGCTCGGTGATGGCGAAGCCCAGCAGCATCTTCTCTTTCTTCCTACGGAATCACGGTGCTTCCGCCGCCGCCCGTGCCGCCGCTGCCGGGGATCCCGGAACCATAGGCCAGCGTCAGCTCGGTCAGGCGGGGCAGGTCGATCACGGACGGAGCCTCCCAGCGGCGGCGTCCGGAGGGGCGTGCGGACTCACGGGTCGGACCCGGTGCGGGTACTGCCATGGAATCCTCCGTCAGACAACGAAAACCGCATCACCGAGCGAAGGTCCGCCACACGTCCGGGTGGCGACTGGAACCGCGTCTCCGGGCCTCGCGGCAGTGATCGCGAAACCCGGCAGCATCTTCCTGGGTTCCTACGGGATGACGGTGCTGCCGCCCCCGCCCGTGCCGCCGCCGCCGGGAATGCCGGGGCCGGTGGCCAGCGTCAGCTCGCTCAGGCGGGGCAGGTCGGTCACGGAAGGCGCCTCCCAGCGGCGGCGCTGCACGGTGCGTGGGGCCTGGCGGGTCGGGTCGAGTGCGGGTGCTGCCATGTGGTCCTCCGTGCGTGGAAGAAACAGGCATCACGAGCGGGGTTCTCCGCTCGTTCGAGGTGGCGCTCGAAAGACTGCGTGACAGGCCGCGGACAGCTGCGGCAGCGGCATCCTCCGTCCCGCCGGCATGCGGCGCGGAAACGGGGCGTCGGATCGGTTGTCGCGCCGGACCTGGCGCATGGGACGTGTGGATCGGCAGCCCGGTCTTTCCCGGGAACAGACGGCGGGATACCCCGGCCGTGGCTGCGGAGAAAAATGATAGCCCGCAAGCCGAAAGGGCGCAACGCCGTTGGCGAATCGCCGCCAAACGGATGACACGGCGGCGTGGCGATTTTTCCCGAAAGGAGCCTTCGCGCCAGCATCGCGAAAACCCGCCTCTCCGGCCTTGTTCGCGCAAGCTGCTCCCCGCAGATGGAGCAGTCGGCGACAAATCGCCGGATCTGCGTCATCAATCAGACATTCGGCGCGGCAGGAACGTTACGCCGTGCCCGGGCGGGGAGGCCGCGCCTCAGCCATCCGCCGCGACAGATGAAGTCTAAAGCGTCGGAAAGGGGAGGGGAAGCGCCGCCCCTCGCGACGAGATTCTGCGCGGTTTCCGGCCGTTGAGCGAACAGGGTGCACGGCACAAATCCGGAAAAGTGTGGCACGGATGCCTCACTTTTGTCAGATGTTTGCCTTCGTGGGATTCATGCCTCACATCGCTCTCCGTGCATCCAGGAAACCGCTTTGCCGCACACGGAGACTGGAGAGAACTGCAGAAGGTCGTCTCGCCGTGTCCTCCGCGGCTCCGCGTGAGGCCAGTGCTCTCCCGGTGATCGAAGAACGTCGACCCGGCCACCTGTGTGACCGGGTCGTCGTGCATCCTGGAGCGACAACGTCCTTCGCGGGCCGTTCAGCGCGCCGTGTCGCGTCTCAGCGCGCAGGCGCGCTCGAGGACGGCGCGCTGCGGCGGATCGGCATCCTTCGTCTTGGCCATGCAGCTCTCGTAGCTCTCCATCGACGCCAGCCGCTGCTGGTACAGCCGCGCCTCGCGCGTGGAGTCTTCGATGGCCTCGCGGATCGAGTCCTCGCGCGTGATCACCGGCCGGCCCGTCACGGTGAAGGCGCCCTGCGTCGGTGCGGCCGAGTCGCCCTGCGGCGCATCGGCCGCCGCCGGGGCCGACGTCTCGTCGTTCGTTCCGCGATCCTTCCCGCAGGCGGCGACGGCCAGCATCGCCGCCAGCGGGAGAAGGGTGGCGATCCGGTTCACGGGGCTCAGCGCTGCTGCTCCTGCATGCGGCGGACGGCGGCCTCCAGCGCTTCGAGCCGCTGGCGCGTGTCCTGGAGCTCGCTACGCAGCCGGGCGACCTCGGCCGTGCGGGCCTGCAGCTCGGCGGTGCGCGCCTCCAGCGCCTTGATGGCCGCCAGGTTCACACCGTCGAAGTCGCTCATGTTGATGGTGCGGTCGTCGCGCGTGAAGCCGAACGCGCGGTGCCAGTCCTGCGCCATCGGGCCGATGTGGAAGGTCGAGCGGTCCTCCTCGTCGCGGTAGCGCCAGGTGGTCACCGGCACCAGCCGCAGCCGCGAGAGGATGTCCTCGCCGTTCACGGAGAGGAAGTCGCCCTTGCGGTTGCGGTCGGAGATCACCGCCCACGAGCTGCCGCCCGCCGCCACCTGCACGCCCACCGTCATGGTGGCGTTGGTGAAGAGGCGGACGCCGCCGGCGGCGCGCACGGTGAACTGGTTGTTGGCGCTGGCCTGCGTGCTGTCGGTCGTCGACCCGTCGGAGAACACGATGGCGCCCGCGTGGCCGTTGGTCGACGCGCGCTGGCCGATGGCCACCGAGTAGTCGGCGTCGGCGGTCGAGCGGTAGCCGATGGCCACCGTTCCGGTGCCGTCGGCGTTGGCGATGTAGCCCAGCGCGGTGCTGTAGCTGCCCAGCGCCGTGCTCTGATACCCCATGGCGAACGACGCCAGCCCCAGGGCGATGGTGTTGTAGCCGCCGGCCCAGGTGTAGTAGCCGGTGTTGGGGTCGTCCCACTGGGTCCCCGCGCTGCCGATGGAGCCCGCGCGGAACGCGGCCTTGTTCGGGTGCCACATCAGCCGCTCGCCGGCGCCCGTGAAGGGAATGATCCCGATCCCCAGCACCCCCTTGGCCACGAAGCCGCTGGCGCTGTCCACGCGGAAGCGGTCGCCCAGGGGCGAGCCGGAGCGCAGGCGCAGGAGGATGTCGGACTGCGCCGATCCGCTGGCGGGAAGGAGCGCGGAACCGGCCAGGGCAGACGTCAGCAGGGCCAGAACGGTCTTCGCTTTCATGGCACTCTCGTCCAGTGCAGGGGATGCCGCGGGAACCGAGCCGCCCGCGGCGGGGTCAGCGTGGCGCGCGGGCGGCCTCTTCCAGCCGCCGCAGGCGCTCTTCGAAGCGCGCGTTCTGCTCGCGCAGCGCGGCCACCTCGGCGCGCAGCGCGGCGTTCTCGTCCTGCAGCCCCTCGATACGCGCGGCCTGCCCGGCGGTGCGCGCCTCCAGCGCCTTGATGGCCGCCAGGTTCACACCGTCGAAGTCGCTCATGTTGATGGTGCGGTCGTCGCGCGTGAAGCCGAACGCGCGGTGCCAGTCCTGCGCCATGGGGCCGATGTGGAAGGTCGAGCGGTCGTCCTCGTCGCGGTAGCGCCAGGTGGTCACCGGCACCAGCCGCAGCCGCGAGAGGATGTCCTCGCCGTTCACGGAGAGGAAGTCGCCCTTGCGGTTGCGGTCCGAGATCACCGCCCACGAGCTGCCGCCCGCCGCCACCTGCACGCCCACCGTCATCGTCGCGTTGGTGAACAGGCGGATGCCGCCGGCCGCGCGCACGGTGAACTGGTTGTTGGCGCTGGCCTGCGTGCTGTCCGTGGTCGACCCGTCGGAGAGCACGATGGCGCCGGCATGCCCGTTGGTCGACGCGCGCTGGCCGATGGCCACCGAGTAGTCGGCGTCGGCCGTGGGGCGGTAGCCGATGGCCACCGCGCCCGTGCCGTCGGCGTTGGCCGTGTACCCCAGCGCGATGGCGTAGCTGCCCAGCGCCGAGTTCTGGTACCCCATGGCGAACGACGCCAGCCCCAGCGCGGTGGTGTTGTAGCCGCCGGCCCAGGTGTAGAAGCCCGTGTTGGCCAGGTCCCACTGGGTTCCCGCGCTGCCGATGGAGCCCGCGCGGAAGGCCGCATGGTAGGGGTCCCACGTCAGCCGCTCACCGGCACCGGAGAAGGGGTGGACGCCGACACCGAGCACCCCCTTGGCCACGATGGCGCTGGAGCTGTCCACCCGGAAGCGGTCGCCCAGCGGCGAGCCCGAACGCAGGCGGAGCAGGATGTCGGACTGCGCCGAGGCAGCCGACGGGGCAAGCGCGGAGCCCAGCAGGGCCGAAGCCAGCAGGGCCACTCCGATCTTCGCTTTCATGGCCAAGTCGTCCGGGTACAGGGTGCGTTCACGCCCGCGGTGAACGCTCACCGGGGCTCGGGATCGCGGCTGCCCTCCCTGCGGCATGCGAAGGTGGAAGGCGGCGGAAGGGCGCCCGCCGGACGCCCTTCCGCCGCCCGTTGCTCAGGGCGCGTCCGAGCTCCGCGCCTCCAGCCTCCGGAGCCGCTCCTCGAGGGCCGCGTTGGCGGCCCGCAGCTGCGCCACCTGCTCGTTCAGGGTGGCGATCTCGGCCGCCTGCTGCGTGGTGCGCGCCTCGAGCGCCTGCACGCCGGCCAGGTTCACGCCGTCGAGGTCGCTCATGTTGATGGTGCGGTCGTCCGTCGTGAAGCCGAACGCCCGGTGCCAGTCCTGCGCCATCGGGCCGATGTGGAAGGTCGACCGGTCCGCCTCGTCGCGGTAGCGCCAGGTGGTCACCGGCACGCCGCGCAGGCGGGCGAGGAGGTCCTCTCCGTCGACCGACAGGAAATCGACCTTGCGGTTGCGATCCGAGATCACCGCCCACGAGCTGCCCCCCGCCGCCAGCGACACGCCGGTGGTCTTGGTGGCGTTGGTGTACAGCCGCACGCCGCCGGCCGCCCGCAGCGAGAACTGGTTGGCGGCGCTGGCCAGCAGGCTGTCGGTGCTCGACTGGTCGGAGATCACGATGGCGCCGCTGAAGCCGTTGGTGCTGGCGCGCTGCCCGATGGCCACCGAGTAGTTGCCGTCGGCGGTGCTCAGGTATCCCAGCGCCACCGAGCCCACGCCGTCGGAGTGGGCGTTGTAGCCCAGCCCCACGCCGTACGACTGCAGCGCCCACGAGCCGTAGCCCGCGGCGATCGAGTAGTTCCCCTGCGCGATGGTGTTGAAGCCCGACGCCAGGGAGTAGAAGCCGAAGTTGCTGTCGTCCCACTGCGTGCCATCCACGCCGCCGGTGCGGAAGCCGGCCTTGAACGGGTGCCACATGGTGCGGTCGCCCGAGCCGGTGAAGGGGATGATGCCGATGCCGATGAACCCCTTGGCCACGAACCCGCTGGCGCTGTCCACGCGGAAGCGGTCGCCCAGCGGCGAGCCCGAGCGCAGGCGCAGGAGGATGTCGGACTGGGCGGCCACGGGCGAGGCCGCCGAAGCGAGGAGGGCGGCGCCGGCGGCCGCCAGGGCGATGCACGCGCGAAGCTTCATGGTCATGCTGGTCATGCTGAGGTGGGAGAACGGGCGCGCGGGCCGGGGCCCGCGCGCCCGAAGGTTCAGTTGGCGTCGGCCTGCAGGCGCACGCCCGACACGGTGAGCCGGCCGGCATCCACCTGGATGGATGCGCGCGCGTTGACGTTGTTGGTCAGCGAGTAGGTGCCCGTCACCCGCAGCGGGGGAAGCTTTCCTTCCACCGTCTTGGCGATGCCGGACAGGAAGAGGCGCCCGGAGGTGTTGACGATCCCGCCGGTGAGCCCCGTCGTGACGTTGGCCGACGCCGTCAGGTCGAAGGCGTTCAGCGAGATCATGGCCACGTTCTCCACCGTCACGCCGCCGATCGACACGTTCGCGGCGAGGACGGGGTCGAGCGGCGCGGCGGCGGGGACGTAGACTGAGTCCAGCGACATGGGCACCGCGGCCGGGCTCCAGTTGCCGTTGGTGTGCCAGTCGGTGGTGCCGGCGCCGGCGGTCCAGGTGCGCGTCACGCCCGCCACGGTCACCGGCTGGATCACGTTCAGGCGCCGGCCCTGCGCCCGCAGCATGCTGCTGCCGTAGTTGGTGTAGGTGACCAGCTGGTCGGCGCTTCCCGACACCAGCAGGGCGCCGGCGCCCATGGTGGCGGGCACGCCGTTGGTCTCCACCAGGTACACGCTGTCGGCCTGGCTGGACTTCACGTTGCCGTATCGGTCCATCGCCTTCACCGTCACGGTGAACGGCACGTTGGTGGCGGGGCGCGAGGGTGTGCCCGAGCGGAAGTTGGCCGCGCAGTCGTTCACGCTCTCACCCGGCATCAGCACCATCAGCCTCGAGTACGCGGCGGCCGCGCCGATGCTGACCGTGGCCGCGCCGGCGGGGCCGGCCGTGCGCGCGTAGCAGATCTGCCGCTGGCCGGGATAGTCGGGCACCGCCGGGTCCATCGCCGGGCTGCCGTTCAGCACGGTCACGGTGGTGGCGCCCAGCGCGGTGGCGCGGTCGCGCAGCCGCCGTACGGCGGCGGTGTCCTGGCTCTCCTCGATGCTCTCCGTCAGCCGTACCTCGGTGTCGGTGACGGCCAGGATCTGGAAGCCGATGGAGAACACGTCCAGCTGCGACGTGGCCTGCAGCGGCAGGCGGAACGACACCGTGAGCAGGCCGTCCCACTGGTTGGGGTCCGACGTGGCCGGGAGGGTGCGGTTGGCGTTCGAAAGCGCGCTCCGCACCACGTAGCCGTAGGGGAAGATCCCGGTGACGTCGCCCGGCAGGGTGATGGCCGCGGCCTCGGGCTCGGTGATCACCTGCAGGACGTCGGGATAGGGAGCCTGCATGGTGACCAGGTCGTTCGCCATCGTCACGTTGCCCGTGGGGATGACGAACTGCGCGATCGAGGGGCTGGCGTCGGTGCCGTCGAACTTCTTCAGCGAGCTGATGGGCGTGCCCGAGATGGTGTTGGCGCGCGTGACCATCATCAGCGTGAGGTTGTTCAGCGACACGCCGGTGCCGTTGCGCACGCGGTAGGTGAACGACGCGTAGCGCTGGCCGCCGCCGGTGCGGCTGCCCTCGATCAGCGAAACCGAGGAAACCTGCTCGAAGGTGATTCCCGCGCCCGCGTTGGCCATCGAGGCGCTCACGCCGGGTGCCAGCGTGGGCCCGACCGCAGTGAGGGTGGAGGTGGGATCGGACGTGCCGAGGCCGGTGACGGTGAGCTCGTACACGCCCACCGGCTGCGGCGCCGGCTTCGGCTTCGGCTCCGGCGACGGGGTCTGGGTGGGGGGCTCGTCGGCGCAGGCGGCGAGTGCCAGCAGCGCGAGCGCCAGGGTGCTGCAACGGAGGAGGCGCATGGAGGTACCCGAGGGCCCGGGTTTGGTGACAGAGCACACGAGGGGACGGCGCGGCTTGCACCGTCCCTCCGGTGGGGGTACGGGTGGTGGAACCGACGAGCTGGGGTTAGAAGCCCCCGCTGATGAGCGTCAACGTGGTCAGCTTGCCGAGCTCGGAAACCTGGGGGCGCACGAAAGGCCGCCGCTCTTCCCGGGGCGTCTCGGTGGCGCGCGGCGACTCGAGGGTCGGGGACCGCTCTTCACGCATGGTTGCCTGACGGGTTGAAGGAGGGAGCCGGCAGTAGGCGAGCGGGACGTGGACCGGCTTCACGCGCATGGACCATACGACAAACTCGCTGCGCGGTCAAGCGATGCGTCGCCTTCCGGTCCAAACGCGCCCTTGCCGATGGGAAGCGCGGAAGCCAGGACAGAGTGGAGTACGCGGGGATCGAGGTGCGCGTCCAGCCCCAGGCGCAGCTCGAACGCCGGGAGCCGCGCGGCGCGCTCCAGCAGCGCCAGCACCGGGCGCGCGCCCCCGGGATCGGCCAGGAGCCAGGGCGACTGCTCGACCAGCTTGCCGAGCGCGGCGGCGGGGTGCGCGGCGGCCACGGCGGTGGGCAGCTCCGGCACCACGCGGGGAAGGAGGAGCCCGCCCAGCGGCGCGCTCCGGCGCCACCGCCCCGGCCCGAAGCCGGCGGGATCGACGCGGCTGCGGGCGCCCGTGGGCCGGCCCGCGGCGCCCGAGTCGAGGTTGAACGGCCGCGGCCACCCCTCGGCCGTCAGCTCGCCGTCCGGCCCGGCGCCCAGCACCACGTGGTCGTCGGAGAGCCAGTCCCACCCGCCGCGGATCAGGTTCAGCGTGGTGGTGGTCTTGCCGCTGAAGGTGCCGCCGGCCAGCAGCCACGCGCGCCCGTCCGGCGCCACCACGGCGGCGGCGTGCACCAGCGCGCGGTCCAGCCGGTTCAGCAGGAGCGCGGCGGAGATGGACAGCGCGCCGGAAAGCTCCACCGCGAGCTCGGCCAGCACCGCATCCGGGTCGGCGAGCCGCACCGTGGCGCGCCGGGCGTCCAGGTCGACGACGGCCGACACGCGCCGGGTGGTGTCGGCCAGCAGCGCGTGGGTCCGCGGCGGGGGCACCCATCCCCGCAATCCCCGGAGCTCCAGCAGGGGGGGATCCTCCGGGGATGCGAACGCCGGCTCCCCCGGCTCGACGACGAGCCGGGCCGCGGCGGAACCGGGCGACTCCACCGGGTGCTCGAAGCGCGGCCGCCACGCCTCCACCGCGCCGGCGACGTCCGGGTCGACGCGGAGCACCAGCGAGCCGTCTTCCAGCAGCGCGTGCGACACGTAGCCGGGGGAGCGGGGGTCAGCCATCGGCGCGCGGCCCGGCGGCGGGGTGGGGATCGTCGGCGACGGGCGCCGAGGACGGGCGCTTCGGCAGGGGAACGTTCTCGTCCAGTCCGGCCGCGGCGATCCGCGCGTCCGCCTCGGGGGGGAGCCGCAGGTCGGGGGTGCAGAAGGGCCGCCAGCGCTCGAAAAGTGCGTGGGCCGCACCCTCCGCCAGGAGCGCGTCGACGCGGGCGAGCTCTCCGGCGCCGGTGACGGTGCGGGCCAGCGCGAACCGCCGCTCCTGCGGCGCGCGCGGAAGGTCGTGGCCCGCCGCGGCCGCGGCGATCGCATCCGCCGTCATCGTCACCCAGAGGTCGTAGAACCGGTCCCCCAGCGCCCGCGCGGAATCTCCCTCGGCCACCGGCAGCAGGCGGCGCTCCACCACGGGACCGGTGTCGATCCCCCGGTCGATCCAGAGGGTGGTGCACCCCAGCGGGACGCCGCGGAGCAGGGCATTGGCGAAGGGGCCGTTCCCGCGCACCCACGGGAGGAGCCCCGGATGGGTGTTCAGCACGCCGAGCTTCGGGATCTCGACCACCGCCGGCTCCAGCAGCGAACAGGTGGCCAGTACGACCACGTCGGGGGCCTCCGCGCGGAGGTCGCGGACCATGCGGGGATGGTTGAGCGGCGCGGTGAACACCACCCGCCGCGCGCCGCGCCGGTAGCTCGGGTCCAGGCGCCGCCGCGCGCGGGCGGCGAGCGGCCGGAGCATGCCGGGGCCGCGGGTGAGGATGGGCGCGTAGAGCACCAGCGCGTCCGCCGGGGTGCCGCGCTGGTGCAGGACGCCCAGGAGCCGCCGGGTGAACTTTCCCCCCCAGGAGAGGACGACGACGCGGCGGCTCATGCGGGGGAATCGACGGAGAAGGAAGCGGCGCGGAAACGGGGGTGAAACGGCGTCAGATCGAGCCCATCTGCACGGGCTTGCGGCCCTGCGTGGCCTCGGCGCGGAGCTGGCCGCACGCCGCGGCGATGTCGCGCCCGCGGCTCTCGCGGATGGCGGCGGGAATGCCGCGCCCCTCCAGCACCTCCACGAAGTGGTTCAGCCGCGCGCGCTTCGACGGCTGCCAGTCCGTCCCCGGGATGGGGTTGAAGGGGATCAGGTTGACGAACGCCTTGAACTCCTCCACCACGTCCGCCAGCTCGTCCGCGAGATGCGGGAGGTCGGTGACGCCGTCGATCATCACGTACTCGAAGGTGATGCGCTTGCCCCCGGCCTCGTCGAACCTGCGCAGCGCGTCGAGGAGGACGGGAAGCGGATACTTCTTCTCCAGCGGGATGAGCGTCTGGCGCAGCTCGTGATTCGGCGCGTGCAGCGAGACGGCCAGGCGGTACTGCTCCGGCATCTCCGCCATCTGCAGGATGCCGGGGACCACGCCCACGGTGGAGACGGTGATGCGGCGCGCGCCCACGCCGTAGCCGCGGTTCAGGATCGCCAGAGTGGGGAAGAGCGAGCGCGGGTTCATCAGCGGCTCGCCCATCCCCATGAACACGATGTTGGTGATGTCACCGTAGCCGTTCTCGCGTGCCCAGCGCCGCGCGCCGCGGTACTGGGCCACGATCTCGCCCGGCGTGAGCTGGCGCCGGTATCCCGCCCATCCGGTGGCGCAGAACGAGCACGCCATCGCGCACCCGGCCTGCGAGGAGATGCACAGCGTCAGCCGCGAGGGGGTGGGGATGAGGACGGACTCGATCAGCTCGCCGTCCTTCAATCTCCAGAGATGCTTCGCCGTGCCGTCGACCGAGCGCGAGAGCTTGGCCACGGCGGGGGCGGTGAGGTCGAACGACTCCTTCAGCGCCTCGCGCTCGCCGGCGGGAAGGTCGGTCATCTCGTCGAAGCCGCCCGCCAGCCGCTCGTACAGCCACTTCGCCACCTGCCCGGCGCGATACCTGGCCTGGCCGCGCGCGGCGAAGTGCTCCCTGAGCATGGCCTCGGCGTCTTCGGGAAGAAGCCCGGCGAGGTCGGGTTTGATCGTGGCGGTGACGGTCATTCGAAAAGATAGTCCTAAGTCCTGAGTCCCAAGTCCTAAGTGCCCAGTGCCCAGTGCCCAGCGGCGCGGGGAATCTACGTCGGATCGACGCACTTTCGCACTTTCGCACCTTCGCACTTCCTTACCCGCGAGGCGAAAACGGTTCCGGGCGTGCTTGATGCGGCAACGGGCGGGCGTTAGGTTTGCAAGGTCCGCACCGGCCACGCCCTAGCGCGTGGCCGGACCGTTTCCGCCCCCTGAATCGCCGCCGAACGCCGAGTGCTGCTGACGGAGCTGCTGACCCCCGAGCGCGTGAAGGTGCCCCTGGCCGCGCGGAGCAAGGACGCCGTGCTGGAGGAGCTGGTGGGGGTGCTGGGCGCCCATGGCACGGTGGCCGATGCCGCCGCCGTGCTGCGCGCCGTGCACCAGCGCGAGGAGGTGCTCTCCACCGGCATCGGCGGCGGCGTGGCCATCCCCCACGGCAAGGCCGACGGAGTCGACGGGCTGGCGATGGCGGCGGGCGTCGCGGCCGAGCCGCTGGACTTCGCGGCGCTCGACGGGCAGCCGGTGCGGCTCTTCTTCCTCCTCGTGGGCCCCGAGTCGGCCGCGGGGGCGCACGTGAAGGCGCTCAGCCGCATCTCGCGGCTGGTGCGCCGCGACGACCTGCGCGAGCGGCTGATCGCCGCGGCCACGCCCGAGGAGTTCATGGCCGTGGTCACCGAGGCGGAAAGCGCGTGAGGGGCGCCGTCTCGCGCTGGCTGCCGGTGCTGGCCTGGGCGGCGGCCATCTTCTGGCTGTCGTCGCAGTCCACGCTGCCGCACCTGCCGCGCTTCGTGGCGTGGGACAAGCTGCAGCACGCGCTGGGCTACTCCGTGGGGGGCTTCCTGCTCGCGCGCGCCGTGGGCGTGCGCGGGCGCGGCACCGTGATCGCCGCCGCGCTGGGGATGCTGTACGGCGCCAGCGACGAGGTGCACCAGGCCTTCGTCCCCGGGCGCAGCACCGACGTGCTGGACTGGACGGCCGACGCCGTGGGCGTGCTGGCCGGCGTCTTCATCTACCGATTCATCCATCCGCGGCGCGCCCGCGGCGGCTCCGCCGCCGCCTCCGCCGCGGAGGCTTCCGCGACATGAGCTTCGAGAACCCGACTTCGTACCGTACCTCCACGGCGGGAACGCTCCGCGCCGGCGACTCCGGATCGACCGTCACCCTCGCCGGCTGGGTGCACCGCCGGCGCGACCTGGGCGGCCTCTGCTTCGTGGACCTGCGCGACCGCGAGGGGCTGGTGCAGGTGTCGTTCGACCCCGCGTGGACGCCCGCCGAGGTGCTGGAGGAGGCGCGCCGCCTGGGCCCCGAGGACGTGATCCAGGTGGAGGGCACCGTCTTCCCGCGCATCGCCGGGCAGCACAACCCCGACCTGCCCACGGGCGACGTGGAGGTGCGCGCGGCCACGCTCAACGTGCTGACGCGCGCGGAGCCGCTGCCGATCCAGGTGTTCTACGGCGCGAAGGACGAGATCCCCTCCGAGGACCTGCGCCTCCGCTACCGCTCGCTCGACCTGCGGCGCGGCGAACTGCAGCACGCCATGCGCACGCGGCACGAGGCGATGCAGGCGGCGCGGCGCTTCCTCTCGGCCGAGGGGTTCCTGGAGATCGAGACGCCGCTGCTGACCAAGCCCACCCCCGAGGGCGCGCGCGACTTCCTCGTCCCCAGTCGCAACTGGCCGGGCGAGTTCTACGCGCTGCCGCAGAGCCCGCAGCTGTACAAGCAGCTGCTGATGGTCAGCGGGTTCGACCGCTACTTCCAGATCGCCCGCTGCCTGCGCGACGAGGACCTGCGCGCCGACCGCCAGCCCGAGTTCACGCAGATCGACCTGGAGATGGCGTTCGCCGACGCCGAGGACGTGTTCCGCGTGGGCGAGGGGCTGATGGCCGCCATCCTCCGCGAGGTGGGGGGGATCGAGCTCGAGACGCCGTTCCCGCGCCTGACCTACGCCGAGGCCATGCTGCGCTACGGGAGCGACAAGCCCGACCTGCGCTTCGGCCTGGAGATCGCCGACGTCACCCCCGTGCTGCAGCGCGCGGACTTCCGCCTCTTCCAGGCCACGGCGGGAACGGCGCAGCGCATCCGCGGGATCCGCGTCCCCGGCGGCGCGCGCCTCTCGCGCAAGGAGCTGGACGAGCTGCAGGAGGTGGCCAAGCGCGGGGGCGCGGCCGGCGCGCTCTGGGTCAAGCGCGGCGACGACGGGCTCTCCGGCCAGTTCGCCAAGGCGCTGGACGACGCCACCCGCGACGCCTTCTACGCGGCGACGGGGATGGAGAACGGCGACCTGTTCGTCGCCGTCGTCGGTGAGTTCCGCGTCGCCGAGCCGGACGGCGTGGGCCATCTCGTCGGTTCGACGGACGGGAGCGCGCCGGTGGTGGAGCCGACGCACCAGGTGCGCGCGGGGCTGGAGCCGGCGCTCGACGAGCTGCGGCGGCATCTCGCGCGGAAGCTGGAGCTGGTCGACACCTCGAAGCAGGCGTGGCTCTGGGTGACCGAGTTCCCGCTCTTCGGGTGGGACACGGACGCGGATCGCCTCGTCTCCGAGCACCATCCTTTCACCCGCCCGCACCCGGACGACATCGCCCTGATCCTCGAGGCGGCCAGGGACGGGTCGCCGGGCGCGGAGGCGGCGCGGGCGCTGTACCGGCGCCCGGTCCGCTCGCTCGCGTACGACGCGGTGTGGAACGGGATGGAGATGTCGAGCGGGTCGGTGCGCATCCACGAGCCCGACCTGCAGGCGGCCATCTTCCGCACGCTGGGGATCGGGGCCGAGGAAGCGCAGACCAAGTTCGGCTTCCTGCTGGAGGCGTTCCGCTACGGTGCGCCGCCGCACGCCGGCGTGGCGTTCGGGTTCGACCGGCTGGTGATGCTGCTGGCCGGCGGGCAGAGCCTGCGCGACGTGATCGCGTTCCCCAAGACGGCCAGCGCGCGGGCGCTGTTCGAGAACGCGCCCACGCCGGTGGCCGACGACCAGCTCCGCGAGGTGAACATTCGCGCGACTGGGTCGTAACAGATGGTGTGACATGACCGCCACTCCGGCGCGGGTCACCGAAGCGGGCGGGGCACCGGCACACTGCCGGGCCTCGCCCCGTGGCTTTTGGACGAGTGCTGAGTGGCGGTGGAACGGAAATTGGGGGGATGGACGGGCAGGCGCGGCGCTACAGGCCGTGTGGGTGGCGGAGATTTGCGCAGGGCCGCCGCGGATCCCCCCCACCCCCGGCCCCTCCCCCACGAGGGGGGAGGGATGGGGGAGGGGAGACCTCAGCGCGGTGACTGATCCGGCGCTGAGTGCTCCCCCGCTCCCGCGAAGCGGGGGAGGGGGCCGGGGGGAGGGGGCCACCCGCGGCCGCGGGGATGAACGCTTCCGCACCTCTGGAATCGCCCGCATCCCGCAGTTGCAGTTGAGTTTCCGACGATCGAATCAGTTGCGAGGGACGTGACGATAGATGGCTGACCAGGCCGTGCAGCACCGCATCCCCGTGGAGGGCGCCGATCCGCTGGCGCTGGGCGGGGTGAACGACCAGAACCTGACCGAGCTGGCCCGGCTCTCGGGCCTGCGCGTGTTCCTGCGCGACGACCACCTCCTCCTCTCCGGTCCGCTGGAGGGGGTGGAGCGCGCCGTGCCCGTTGCCCAGCACATGATCGAGCTGGCGCGCCGCGGCGTGCCCGTGGGCACCGAAGACGTCCACCGCCTGTTCGACACCGCCGCGCAGGACGGCGGCGGCGGGCTGGAGCGCCTGGCCGACGCCGGCCGCGTGGTCGTCCCCGGGCCCAAGAAGACGATCTCGGCCAAGAGCGAGGGGCAGGCGAAATACCTTGCGGCCATCGAGGAAAACGACATCGTGGTGGGGATCGGGCCCGCGGGAACGGGCAAGACCTACCTGGCCGTGGCGATGGCTGTCGATGCACTCTTCAAGAAGCGGGTGAAGCGGATCATCCTCGCGCGCCCGGCGGTGGAGGCGGGCGAGAACCTGGGCTTCCTCCCGGGCGACCTGCAGGAGAAGATCGATCCCTATCTCCGCCCGCTGTACGACGCGCTGGAGGACATGATCCCGCACGACCGGCTGCGGCGGGCGATGGAGAGCCGGGCGATCGAGATCGCGCCGCTGGCCTACATGCGCGGGCGCACGCTGCAGGACGCGTTCGTGATCCTGGACGAGGCGCAGAACGCGACCCGCGCGCAGATGAAGATGTTCCTCACCCGCCTGGGGCTGAACAGCAAGGCGGTGATCACGGGCGACAAGACGCAGATCGACCTGCCGCGCCGCGAGGACAGCGGGCTGATCCAGATCGAGGAGGTGCTGAAGGGGATCCCCGGGATCGCCTTCGCCTACCTGAAGGGGACCGACGTGATCCGCCACCGCCTGGTGAAGGAGATCATCCGCGCCTACGCCGCCCACAGCGGCCACGAGCAGGAGCCGGGAGAGGCCTGATGCCCACCGGCGACCGGTCGGGTCCGGAACGCCGCGCGGTGCCGCGCGACCCGGGGGAGCCGCCTCACCCCCGGCGCCGCCGCACGCGCCTGCTGCACCACGCCCGCCGGGCCGCGGTGCTCCTGGCCGTCGCCAGCGGGATCT
>DASUYB010000077.1 GCA_036377595.1 Longimicrobium sp.
CTGCCCGCGGTCCGCTCCAATCCTGTATCCGCTCACCATCCCTCCAGCAACGAAGGCCTGACGTCAGCGAGGATACATATAGTATACAGAGTAAACAAGCCGCCCGCCAGAGTTCTGACACACTCTGGGCCGGCCAGACCGAGCTCACGTCCGCACCGTCGCTTGCAGGCCGAAGGATCTATCGTCGGCCCTGCACGTCCGCCGGCGAACCGCACCACCGTCCGCCCCCGCGCTCAGTTTCACCTCTCCTGCTGTCGGGAGAGGTCGGAGATTCCAGGGGTGACACGCAGTACCGTCACCCCTGGAATCTCCGGGTGAGGGTCCCGTCACGGACACGCTCAGTGCATGTGCCCGCTCATCCCACCCATCCCGCCCGCCGCGTCCGGCCGCCCGTTCGGCCGCGGGTGCGGCACGGGCAGCTCGCGGACGACCTCCACCGCCTCCATCATCCCCAGGTCCTCGTGGTCCAGGATGTGGCAGTGGATCACGAACGTGCCCGTGAAGTCCAGGTACTGCGTGTAGATGTTGATGGTGTCGCCCGCGGGGATCAGCTGCGTGTCCTTCCACACCAGCTCGGGCTGCCCGTTCGGCCCCTGCCGGTAGACCTGGAACGGGTTGATGTGGATGTGGAAGATGTGCGGCAGCGGCGGCACGCCTCCGCCGGGGACGGCGGCCGGATCGCCTACGGTGGTCAGCGACCACATGTCCGTCTTGTTGAGCTGGAGATGGCGCACGCGCGAGTCGTCGAACGCCTCGTAGTTCACCTGGAAGGAGTTGCGCGGGTCCGTGGGCTGCAGCCCGCTTCCCAGCTTGAACACCGCCTCCTGCACCCCGTCCGCCGTCAGCGGCAGCTGCACGCCGGGGAACGGGTTCAGCGCCGCCATCTCCTGCTGCGTCGGCAGCTTCATGTCGACGGGATCGCCCTGGATGCGCACGATGGCCAGCAGCTGCGCCCGCTCCGCCACCCCGCGCAGCGAGATCCCCGTGCTCGCGGAGTCGTCGATCAGCTGATAGTCGCCGGGGGTCGTGCTGGCCTGGACCAGGATGTCGCTGCGGTAGCCGGGCTGGAGAACGAGATCCTGCCCCGCCGCCCAGGTGTCGATCCGGCCGGTGTAGATCCCGTCGAGCGCGATCTCGTGCAGCGCGTGCCCCTGCAGCTGCAGCGCGATGCTCTCGCGGAACGAGCTGTCGATCACCCGCCAGCGCTGCACCTCGCCCGGCCGCATGGTGATGACCGGCACGATCTGCCCGTTGATGGTCGTGTGCCGCCGCGACCCGAACCACGTGCAGGTGGGCCCGCCCGTCTGGCAGGCGTCCGGGGGGCTGGGGGGATCGGGGAAGAACGAGGTGATGTTGTTCGCCTGCCCGGTGGTGTCGTACAGGATCGTCTGCACCACCATGACCTTCTCGTTCTGGTTGGCCGCCCTGAGCGCCGGCGGGATGCGCGCGGGGTCGTCCTCCACGATCAGCGCGCCCGCCATCCCGCTTCCCACCTGCACGGCGGTCGACCCGTGCGTGTGCGCGTGGTACCAGTAGGTGCCGCGCGTGTGGCTGGCCGGCAGGCGGATGCCGTACTGGAAGCGGCTCTGGGGCTGGATGGCCAGCAGCACGTTGTCGCTGTTGCCGTTCGGCGAGACGTGCAGCCCGTGCGTGTGGAGATTGGTGGTGTTGAACGAGTACGGGCGCATGTCGAGGAACGCGCTCCCGTTCTCCTGCTGGAACTGCGCGTTCACCTCTGCGCTGTCCTCGCGCGGCAGCTGGTTGTCGAGCAGCGGCGCCAGGTCGTCGCCCGGGCGGACGCGCAGCGTGGGGCCGACGAGCTGGCCGTTGTAGCTGCGCAGCTTCACCGGGCATCCGGCGATGGAAGTCGTGTTCGGGTCCGTGTAGCGGACGGCCAGCGTGGTCGACAGCCGCCCGTTCGCGGAGCGGAGCTCGAGGGGATTACGGAACGGCTGCTTGCCGTAGCGGTCGATGTCCGCCTCCACGTATGCGCACCGTCCGCCGGGCGCGCGCCGCGCGGCGGCCGCCTGCACGTTCTGCGCGGCCGTGGACGTGGAGATGGATGCGGCGAGCGACGCCGCCAGCACGGCGGCAAGGATGGGCCGCGGGTAGGGCATGGGGATGCGGGGCTCCGGCTCGGATGGATAGTTTCGGCGCGTCCCGCTGCGCCTGTCGGGTGGAGACTGTGGTGTCACGTATGGAGCGGCGGGCTATCATTCAATCCCGGCCCGGCTATCTCCGCGTGCGATGTGGCTGTAACGCGCCGATGCTCCGGCCTGTAACGCGGCGATGCAGACAATTTCGCCGTTTTCGTGCATCTCATCTGCTACTTGAATCCGCTGCAGATCAGTCTACGCGCCGCATTTCACCTCGTCAACAACTCCATATTTTTCCGTCGTGATCCGCGTCTCCAGCGGAGTATTGTGCGAGATGCGGACCCGAAGCGCGGGCCGGGTGTAACGTGCGGCGGAGATGCGGATCGTATACGATATCCGCATCGGTTCTGAGCCGATTGATTCGCGGGAGGGGCGGCGGCCCTTCCCGCGTGCTGATTACGGGAGAAGGTGATGACGCGGCAGGAGGTGGAGGCCAGCGCGATCCAGGCGGAGGCCGGCGGCCCCGTCCCCGGGTGGGGGTGGACCGAGACGGCGCTCTCGTTCATGGTGCTGGTGTGGGGGGTGAACTACTCGGTGGTCAAGCACACGCTGGCGCAGTTCGATCCGCTGGCGTTCAACGCCATCCGCTTCTGCATCGCCAGCGTGTTCGTGCTGCTGGTGCTGCGCGCGCAGGGCGACCTGGGCGCCCCCGAGCGGCGCGACGTTCCCCGGCTGATCGGGCTGGGGGTGCTGGGGAACGTGCTCTACCAGGGGTGCTTCGTGCTCGGCCTGGCGCGCACGCCGGCGGGGAGCGCCAGCCTGATCCTGGCCGTGAGCCCGGTGATGACGGCGATGCTCTCGGCGGCGACGGGGCACGAGCGTCCGGGGTGGCGCACCTGGGGCGGCGCGGCGGTGGCCATCTCGGGGATCGCGCTGATCACCGGCGGCGGCATCGGGCTGCGCGGCCCGCGCGAGATCGCGGGCGACCTGATCCTGGTGTTCGCGGCGTTCGCGTGGGCGGCCTACACCGTGGCCGCGCGGCCGATGGTGCGGAAGTACGGCGCCATCCGCACCACCGCGTGGACCATGTGGACCGGCGCGGTGGGGCTGGTGGCCATCGGCTCGCCCGGGCTGCTGCGGCAGGACTGGGGGAGGGTCACCGGGCTGGACTGGGCGGCGGTGGTGTTCTCCGCGCTCTTCGCCATCGGCCTGGCGTACCTGATCTGGTACCGCGGGGTGGAGAAGATCGGCAACACGCGCACGGCCATCTTCTCCAACCTCAGCCCGGTGGTGGCGGTCGCGTGCGCCGCGCTCCTCCTGCACGAGCGCCCCTCCGAGTGGGCGCTGGCCGGCGCGGTGCTGACGCTCGGCGGCGTGATGATCGTCCGCTCCGACCCCGGCCACGCGAGCCCGGTGCCGGTGCTCGAGGTAGAGGCGGCGGACTGAGGAAAGACGGGGCCCGGCACCGATGAGCCGGCCATTGGGGGAGGGGCGGATAAATCCGCGGCAACAACCACACGAAGTCCGCCTTCGCGGACTACCGGCGCCGGCTCGGGCGAAATTTCGGTTCGCGCGACAGGCATTGGCCAAGCGAGGCATCCTCAGCTCGTCGCGCGCACCGGTGCTGCGACTGCACCATCGGCTGTAGTCCGCGAAGGCGGACTTCGTGTCGTTGTTGCAGCGAATTCATTCGCCCCGTACCATCGAGCCGCTGCAGCTTCACGACGCTGCAGCGGCTCCGCGCGAAAATCACATCTCCACGAAACCGATCGATGGCGGAATACACCCTGGTGGCGGACAAGACGGGCGAGCTGCGGATGGACGCCGCCGCGAAGGACGAGCGCTACGCCGAGGTGGCCGCGCAGATCGAGGCCGTCCTCGCCCCCGAGCGCGACCTGCTCGCGTCGATGGCGACGATCGCGTGCCTCCTCCACAACGCGTTCCCGTACTACTTCTGGACGGGCTTCTACCGCCGCGTGGGCCCCACGCGCCTGCTCGTCGGCCCGTACCAGGGCACGATGGGATGCCTGGACATCGACTTCGCGCGCGGCGTGTGCGGCGCGGCGGCGCGCGAACGGCGCACGCAGCGGGTCGACGACGTCCACGCCTTCCCCGGCCACATCGCCTGCGACTCGGCGTCCGCGTCGGAGATCGTCGTCCCCGTCTTCGACGCGCGCGGCGAGCTGATCGCCGTGCTCGACGTCGACAGCACCCTCCCCGCCGCCTTCGACGAGACGGATCAGCGGTGGCTCGAGCGGATCGTCGCCCTGCTCGCCGGCAAGGACCCGCTCCCCGTCGTCGCGGCCGGCTGATCCCGGTTTGGCCGAATGAATCAGTGAAATCACACGGAGGAAACGGAGGGAACGGAGGACTCACCTGAATCCTCCGTTCCCTCCGTTTCCTCCG
>DASUYB010000078.1 GCA_036377595.1 Longimicrobium sp.
GGCGGGCGGGGGACCGTTGGCGGCGCGGCTGCCGGGGACCGCCTCGGTGCGCATCTGCCCGCGCGGCGGGGCGGCGGCGGCGGGGCCGCTGGCCGGGCGCTGGCCGGGCTGGGGAACGGCGGCGCGGACGATGGCCTCGGGGTCCACGTCCGCCATCTCCAGCTCGAAGGTGGGCTGGAAGGGGCGGCCGAAGATGTACTCCATCCGCCCGCGCATGGCCATGTTCAGCCCGAGCGGATAGATCCAGTCGAACAGCGGCCAGCTCTCGCTCCACACCTCGCCGTAGAGCGGCACCGACGCCGCCGCCCGCGCCTCGCCGCTGAAGCGCAGGTACGACAGCGCCATCAGCTCCAGCTCGCCGCGGAAGTAGTAGTTGCCGGCGTCGTAGCCGATGTGCGGCGTCACCCCCAGCGAGGCCTCCGCGCCCAGGCTCCCGTTCAGCCGGATCCCGCCGGAGATCTCCGCCACCGCCAGCCCCAGCGCGATCCCGCCGCCCACGTACAGCGTCGCCTCCGCCCCGGCGGGAAGGAAGAACTGGCCGGAGATGTCGAACTGCGGTGTCACCCCCTCCTGCGTGCCGAACTGGCCGGTGACGACGATGTTGCGCAGCACGCCGGGGCCCACGAAGGCGCGCACGCCGGCGCCCGCCTCGATGTAGGCCACGATCCCCACCGTGCTGTCGACCACGGGGATGGTGAAGCCCCACAGGGGGATGTTCACGCGCGGGAAGGGCCGCTGCCGGTCGATCAGGTTGCGGCGGGGGAAGAGCTCGATCTCGTTGGGCGCGCGGATCTCGCCGCGCACGGCCACGTTGGCCTCGCGGTCGATGTCCACGTTCACCCGCCCGGTCAGCCAGGGGGCGATGCGCGCGGAGACCTCGCCGCCGCCGGAGATGGCCAGCCCGCCGCCCTCCAGCTGCTCCAGGCGCACCGTCACCGAGCCGGCCAGCTCGCCGCGCTGGAAGCCGATCCGCGCCTCGCCGCCGAAGCGCCCCTCGCGGTAGTGCACCGCCAGCTCGCCGGAGAGGCCGGGGAGGCGCGCGACGTCGATCGGCACCCGCCCCTCGCCCTCCAGCTGGCCGTCGCGGTAGCTCAGGGTGATGGAGCCGTTGCGCAGCCCGGGGATCCCCGTCAGCAGGATGGTGGTCCCCATCTCCACCCGCCCCTGCTGGTAGCCGAAGGTCAGGTCCCCCCGGCCGACGGGGCCCAGGCGCACGCCCAGCTGCCCGCGGCCGCTGATCACCCCGTCCTCCATGCGGACGACGATCGACCCGCGCTCCAGCGGCAGCCCCGCGGGGAACTTGTCGGTGGTGATGGTGGCCGTGGCGACCAGGTGCCCGTCGCGATACGACACCGTCCCCTGCACCGGCTGGATCCCGGGGACGTTCACCTGCAGCGAGCCGTCGACCGTGAGGCGGCTATTCTGGTAACCCAGGTTGATGGTGGCCTCGCCCAGCCCCGCGTAGCGCAGCGTAGCGCTCCCCTGTCCGGTGATGCGCCCCTGCCCGCGGTCCGACGCGAAGTCCAGCGAGCCGCTCACGTTCTCCACCGTCAGCCCGGGAACGGGGAGGGTGAGCGCCTCGGGGTTGAAGGTCAGCCCGCCGGTGAGCTGCCCCTCCTCGTAGTTCACCCGCGCCCGCGCGTTGCGGAGGAAGGAGGGAGAGGGGGTGAGCTCCGCGCTCGCGGCCACGCGGCCGTTCACCGAGCGTATCCGCAGCTCCGTCTCGCCGATGCCGCGGAGGTCGATGCGGACGGGAAGGTCGAGCTGGATCACCCCCTCCTCGTTGACCGCCAGCCGCACCTGCGCCGCGTTGCGCACGAAGGGGATGCGCGGCGTGGCGACCAACTCGCCCGCCCCCGTGCGCCCGTCCGGGCCGGCGGTGAAGCTGAGCGAGTCGATGTGCAGCCCGGGGATGGAGGAGCGGTCGGCCGCGCGGAGGATGGCCTCCACCCGCTCGCCCGGCCGCGGCCGGCGGCGAGGAAGACGCGCGACGAAGCGCTGGGGGTTGGTGCGCACCGGCCGCTCCGTCTCCGGCGCGGGGCCTTCCCCGCCGCCGGCGGCGGCCGGAGGCGGGGTGCCGCCGCCGGCCTGCAGGTTCACGCGCCACCCCGCCCGCTGCATCAGCGCTACGAATTCCTGCTGGTTGGCAAAGCGGGAGTGCGTCTCGATGATGCGGATGACGGCGCCGTTGTTCTCGCCCGCGGCGGCGGCGCCTACCTCGACCACCCCGAGCGGCTGGATGGTGGGCGCGCCGCTTCCCAGGAACACGTACTCGCGCAGCACGCCGCCGGACGTGTCGGTGGCCGAGGGGTTGTTGAGCGTGTGCGTGCGGGCGGTGTACTGGCCCACGTACGGGCTGTAGAACACCATCGCGAACTGCGCGAGCGGCTGGCGCTGCTGCTGGTCGGGGTTTCTGCCGAGGTTCACCAGCTGGTCGCGGGTGCTCTCGGGAACCGGCCTCTCGACAGCCGCCATGATCTGATGGCCGCTGGTGCGCGCCATCTGTCCGCGCAGGAACTCTACCGGGTCGCCGTAGTTCCCCTGCTGCCGGCGCGCGAACGACAGCCGCAGCTCGCGCGAGAGGTCCTCGATCCAGATGCGCCGGTTGGTGAGCTCGACCATCAGCCGCGCGGCGGCGTTCTGGTCGGGCGTGAGCGCGTCGACCATGCCGTAGACGAGGCTCCGGACCGCGGCGCGCGCCGCCCCCTGCTTGAACGAGATGGCCTCACCGGGCTCGTCCTTGGGAACGATGCGGACCTCGTCGCCGGCGGTGATCTCGAACTCCAGGGGCTCATCCGATCCGCGGGCGCGAACGCTCACGGTGGTCGGCGTCGTCCCGCCTCCCCCGCCTCCGCCGCCCGGCGGCGATCCGTCCGTCTTCGCCACGCGCGGGCCCACGGCCTGCCGCACCGCGGGCGCGGGGAGCCCCTGCGCCACCGCCCGGCCGACCGTGTCCGCCTCGCGCTCGTAGACGTCCGCCGCCGCGCCGGGGGCAAAGCGCTGGACCTCGCTGCCGCCGCGCTGCTGGACGACGTGGGTCAGCTCGTGCGCCAGCAGCTCCTTCCCCTCCGCCGTCCCCGGGCGGTACTGCCCGGCGGCGAAGTAGACGTGCCGCCCGCGGGCGAAGGCGCGCGCGCCCAGCGCCTTGCACAGCTGGTCGGCGCGCGCGTCGTCGTGCACGCGCACGTCGTCGAAGCGCTCGCGGAAGCGCCGCTCCATCTCCGCGCGCACCGGCGGCTCCAGCGGGCGCCCTTGCCCGGGGTCGCGCTCCAGCTCGCGGAGCGCGCCCTCGGCCGGGTTCGGCTTCGCCGCCGGCCCCGCCGCGGGGGCCGTCTTCGCGGCCTGGCGCTGCACCCCGGCCGCGGCGGCCAGCTCGGCCACGCCGCGGTTCCCCAGCGCCTGCTGCAGCGCGGCGGCGGGGCGCGCGGGCTTCGGCTTCGGCGGCGGCGCCGTGGCCGAGCGCGTCGAAGCGGACGCGGCTGCGGGCTCCTGCGCGCGGGTGCGCTTCACGGCTTCCCCCCGCGCCCGCGGCGGGCCCACTCGGGGTCGCTCCAGGTGCGGCCCAGCTTCTGGAACTCGCGCCGCGCCGCGTGCGCCAGGTGGGGAACGCCGATCACCCCGCCGTTGGCCGCCGCGCGGAACGCCGCCGCCAGCGCGATGTTGCGGATGTTGCCGCCCGCCATCGACAGCTCGCGCGCCAGCAGCCGGAAATCGACGTCCCCGCCGACCGGCGCCTGCGCGGGGAAGGCGCCCTCCCAGATCCGCCGCCGGTGCTCCTCGTCGGGCATGGGAAACTCGACGATCACGTGCATCCGCCGCAGGAACGCCTCGTCCAGGTTCTGCCGGAGGTTGGTCGCGAGGATCACGATCCCGTCGTACTCCTCCATCTTCTGCAGCAGGTAGCCCGTCTCGATGTTGGCGTAGCGGTCGTGCGCGTCCTTCACCTCGCTGCGCTTGCCGAACAGCGCGTCGGCCTCGTCGAAGAAGAGGATGGCCGAGCTGGTGCGCGCCCTCTCGAAGATCTTCGAGAGGTTCTTCTCCGTCTCGCCGATGTACTTGCTGACCACCTGCGAGAGGTCGATGCGGAACAGGTCCAGCCGCAGCTCGCGGGCGATGACCTCCGCGGCCATCGTCTTCCCCGTTCCCGGAGGCCCGGAGAAGAGCACGTTCAGCCCCTTCCCCAGCGAGTGCTTGCGGTCGAATCCCCAGTCCCCGTAGACGCGGGGGCGATGCACCGCCTGGTCGCACACCTCGCGCAGCTGCGCCATCTGGTCGGGCGGGAGGACGATGTCGTCCCAGCCGTAGCGTGCCTCGAGCTTCGCGGCCAGCGCGCCCAGGTCCCGCGCGGCGAGCGAGCGCGCCGCCGCGTAGACGTCGTCCGCCGACGGCGCCGCGCCGGGAGAATGCCACGCGGCCTCGGCGGAAGCGGCGTGGACGGCGGCCTCGATCTCGTCCGGCCCCAGGCGGAAGCGTCCGGCCAGCGCGTCGATCTCCTCGCCGTCCAGCACGCACCCGGCCCCGGCCAGCGCGCGCGTCCAGAACGCCCGTGCCGCGTCGAAGCCGGGAAGGGGCACGGGGATCGAGACCAGGTCCGCCGGCAGCTCGTCCGCGCGGGCCACCGCCCCCGTCCACGCCACCTCGTCGGCGACGACCGTCACCCCGCCGTCGGCCGCGAGGGCGCGGAGGAACGCGCGGAAGTCGCGCCCCCCCTCGCGCCCGCGCAGCGCGGCGATTCCGTCGACGAACAGCACCGCGCCCTGCAGCCACGCCTCGCGGAAGAGCACGCGCAGCAGCTCGGGGGTGATGGATTCCGCCCGCTCCAGGTCGGCGGCGAGGAGCAGCGCCCCCGCGGCGGAGGCCAATCCTTCCGCCACGCGGCGCAGCGGCGCGCCCTCCGGCCCGTGCAGGAGGACGCGGAGCGGCCGCCGCTCGCCCCACGCCAGCGCCGCGAGCGACGCCAGCCCCTCCCCCGTCTCCGCCGGAAGAGGGAGATCGGGGGACGGCGGGGGAATAGCGACGCGGCAGAAGGCGGAGACGCGCGGATCGATCCCCGCTGGGCCGAGGACCAGGCGCACCACCTGCTCGTCCGCGCGGAGGAAATGCGCGAGGAGCGGCGGCGCGGGATGCGATGGATCGGGGACGAGGTGGAGGAGCCCCTCGGAGACGAGGGGCGACGAGGGCGCCAGCCGCGCGCGGGCGGCCAGCTTCTCCTCGGGGTCGCCGCAGAGGAGCGACAGCGCCAGGTCCAGCGTGGGCCTGCGCCGCGCGACGTCGTCCTGCAGGAAGGCGAAGATGCGCTCGTAGCGCAGGTCCAGCTCCGGCGCCAGCGCCACGAGGAGGAGGTCGAGGTCGAGCGGGGTCAGCGCGAACGCCTCCGCCAGCCAGGCGATCCGCCCACCCGCGGGGACGGAGGCGCAGAGCGGCTCGCCGCCGCCATCTCCGAGAGGCGCGCCGGGCTCGCGGCTCAGCAGTGCCTCGGCCACCTCCGCCGCCACGAACAGCCCCGGCAGCGGCGGCCCGGCGCCCGCGCCCTCCTCGCGCGCGGCGGCCACGGCGGCGCGCAGGCGCTCGTCCAGGCGGGCGAGCGCCGGCAGCAGCTCGGCCAGCGCCGACGCGAGCGCGGGCGCTGGGCCGTCGTGGCTGTCGTCTTCGGGTGGGTACGGCATCCCGCGGCGGCTCGGTGGGTGCGGCGTCGTACGCTCTCAGCAGACCGCCCCGTGTGGAAATTTTTCCCACGACGAGGCCAAACAAACGATATCGGATGAACTCGCCGGGGCTCGTCGTCCACCTGCCGAAGGGCCGGCGTTCCGGACCGGAGCCGCCCTGTGGAGCGGACGAGACAGCGGGCTATGGCAGGGCGACAGGGGCAATCCCCGTACCGATAAACGTATGTTTTTAGGGGGAGATGCTAACCGCGTGCGAGATCATCTTGTACCTCTCGATCCTCGTTGGAAGGAACTTTTCACCACAGGCCCAAAGTGGTCGGAGAGTCTGTCCCAGGTGGGTCGGATGCGCCTCACCTCTGCCGTTTTAGCGGGTATTCAGCCGTTCACTCCATGCACCGAGCGGCAGCTAAGGTGTTTACGAGAGCGCTTGAAAGGCTTCCCAGGGGTCGCTTCCGATCCCGGATTCCCTGTTTACCCGACAAGCCGTCGTCCGGATTTTTCCCAAATGTTTCTCCGACCCCGGTTGCCGGAGTTGACGGCGCTCGGCCGGATCGGAAGAGTCCATCCACCCGCCGCAAGTGGACGCGGGTTGGGACGCGCCGGCGGGACGAGGCTCTGCGGAAGCCGATCAGCGTTGACAGCCGCCGCGGCGCGCGGCACTCTACCCGCCGCTTCTCACCATCTCCTGAAATCCTTCCCCGATGCCGACGACGGAGCCGTCCACCTACGAGCGCATCTACGCGGCGGTCCGGCGCATCCCGCGCGGGCGGGTGAGCACGTACGGGCGGGTGGCGGAGCTGGCGGGGCTCGGCGGCGCCGCGCGGCAGGTGGGATACGCGCTGCACGCGCTGCCGCCGCACACCACCGTCCCCTGGCACCGCGTGATCAACGCGCGGGGGACGATCAGCCTGCGCCGCGGCGGCGGGCACGAGCTGGAGCAGCGCTTCCTGCTGGAGGCGGAGGGCGTCGGCTTCGACGCGAACGGGAGGGTGTCGCTGGAGCGCTTCGGCTGGCGCGGCGGCCGCAAGCGGCGGAAGGGCGAGGATTCGCCGGAGTGACGTCGTACCACGCTCGGCGATGAACGATTACGCAAGCAGAGCGGGGCGCACCGGCCGGTGCGCCCCGCTTTCATCATTCTTCGATCTCCGCCATCCACCGTGGCGGCTCCATCCCGGTGGAGCGGTAGACCCGGCGCAGCACGTCCACCACGGCGCGCCTCCCCTCGGTCATGGCCGGGTCGGGGAGCCCTTCCAGCAGCAGCCCCAGCGCGATGCGGATCGTCTCCTCGTCCGGGCCCAGGCCGCGGCCGTTGCGCACGTACCACTCGCGCATCTTGCGCTGGGTGGAGCTGCGCGGCGTGGCCGCCTCGTCGAGCGACTTGGCGAGGCCGGTGGGCGTCATTCCCACGGCGCGGGCGGCGGGGCGCAGTCCGTCGCGCTCGATGGCGGCGCGGAGGGCCTGTCGCACGACGTCGAGCGCCACCTGGCGAGGCGCCTTCATGAACACCTCACCCTGGCCGCAGCGGCGGCCCGTCTAAGTCGTCTACAAACTGTACGGTTACACCGGGCAGATTAGCGGGACGAGCGGCTCGCCGCAAGCCTCGGGTGGTGTCCGGGTTTGTCGCCGCGTCCTCGCCCGCCCCGTCGTCGCTCCCTCCCGGCCCGGCATCCAGGCTCCGCACGCCCGGGTTTTCCGCCCATATTCCCATGCGCGCGCCCGCGACGCGCCGCGTGTGCGGATCGCGCTGGAAAGCTATCCGCGCGGGCGGACGAAGGTCTCAAAGAGCTCGTCGAGCGTCTGCTGCGGGTCGCCGCAGAGGCCCTCGTGCACGGGGGAGGGCTGGATGACGTCGGAGCGCGGGCTGGTGAGCCAGTGGAAGCGCTCGGAGGTGGGGGCCAGGGCCACGGGACCCGCGGCGGGATCGCCGTCGCAGACGGCGCGGCAGGCCTCGAGGTAGCGGGCGAGCAGGTCGGCGTCCACGCCGGGGACCATCGCGCGCAGCGCCGCCGGGTCGGTCACCACGCGCGCGCGCAGGAAGCCGGCGGTGCGCGCGTGCAGCACCACGCCCACGTTGACGAACGCGCCCAGGTACGGGTGCGGCACCGCGCGGATGAACGCGAAGTTGTACGCGGTCGCGGCGCTCATCGGCGTGCGGAGAGCTTGCGGGGCGGCTCGCGCAGCGCGGCCTCGCGCGCGCGGGCCGCCTCGGCGGCGAAGGCGCGCGGCGCGGCGAGCCGCGTGCGCAGGTACCGGCGGTAGCGATCGCGCGCCTCGCCGGCCGAATCGAACTCCGCCCCAGCCACGGCGTCCATCAGCAGCGCCTCGGGCACCCTCTCCATCACCCCCGCCACCACCTCGTCCGTCAGCATCCCCGAAAGCCGCTCGTCCGCCGCCTCGATGTCGCCCGCGCGGCGCAGGAGGACGTGGTCCTTCACCAGGGGGAAGGGCGTGCGGGTGCGCGCCTCGTCCACCGAGCGCCAGTCGTAGTGCGCGTACAGCGCCGCGCCGTGGTCGATCAGCCACGGGCGGCGGTCCCACACCAGGAGGTTGGGGTTGCGGTGCGTGCGGTCGGGGTTGGTGACCAGCGAGTCGAACCAGACCAGGTCGGCCGAGAACTCCGGCGTCACCATCTCCCCCGCGGCGTAGCCGTCGAAGTTGAAGGCGCCGTCCAGGTAGCGCAGCCCCACGTTGGGGCCGTGGCTCTTGCGCAGGAGGTCCTGGATCTCGGCGTCGGGCTCGCTGCGGCCGAAGGGCGGCGGCACCTCGATCACCGCCAGCTCGGGGACGGGGAATCCCAGCGCCTGCGCCAGCATCCCCACCACCAGCTCGGCCACCAGCACCTTGGCGCCCTGACCCGCCCCGCGGAACTTCACCACGAAGCGCCCGCCGCCGTCGGTGTCGACGATGGCTGGCAGCGAGCCGCCCTCGCGGAGCGGCTGCAGGTAGCGCGTTGCGGTGAACGTCGGGAGATCGGACACGAGCTGGAGATTGGGTGACGGCGCACGGACGGCCCGCTGCGCGCGCACAACCTACCGCGCCGCGGGCGGGAGCGGGAGACGGGGGGATCGATGGCGGGGTCGAGATCGGTCTTCAACAACCGGGATTTGCGCCGCCGCGAGTGGCCCCCTCCCCCCGACCCCCTCCCCCGCTGCGCGGGAGCGGGGGAGAACTCAGCGCGGGGGGAAATATCAGCGCCTCGAGCTGAATCCCTCGCCACGCTGAGGTCTCCCCTCCCCCATCCCTCCCCCCTCGTGGGGGAGGGGCCGGGGGTGGGGGGGAGCCGGCGGCCGCGCCGGCATCCGCTGGACCGGTTCTGGCAGCGGCCCGCCGGGATCGCAATGGCCTGCCACCCGGATCGGGGAGATGGAGATGACGGAGAGCGGACAGCGCAACGAGATGCCATACCGCACGCTCGGCCGCACCGGCGAGCGCGTGTCGGCCGTCGGCCTCGGAGGGTGGCACCTGGCGCTGAAGCACGTCGACGCGGCGCTGGCCGAGCGCATCATCCACAGCGCCATCGACCGCGGCGTCAACTTCATGGACAACTCGTGGGACTACAACGAGGGCGCCAGCGAGGAGCGGATGGGCAGGGCGCTCCGCGACGGCTGGCGCGAGAAGGTCTTCCTGATGACCAAGATCGACGGCCGCTCGAAGAAGGAGGCCGCGCGCCAGCTCGACGAGTCGCTCAAGCGGCTGAAGACCGACCGCATCGACCTGGTTCAGCACCACGAGGTGATCCGCTTCGACGACCCGCACCGCATCTTCGATGGCGACGGCGCCAACGCGGCGCTGCTCGAGGCCAGGCAGGCGGGGAAGCTGCGCTACATCGGCTTCACCGGGCACAAGGACCCGCAGATCCATCTCCACACGCTGCGGGTGGCCGAGGAGAACGGCTTCGCCTTCGACGCCGTGCAGATGCCGCTGAACGTGATGGACGCGCACTACCGCAGCTTCGAGAAGCTCGTCCTTCCCGAGCTGGTGCGGCGGGAGATCGGGGTGCTGGGGATGAAGAGCATGGCCAACGGCATCATCCTCAAGTCCGGCACGGTGACGGCCACGGAGTGCCTG
Source organism: Longimicrobium sp. (assembly GCA_036377595.1). Taxonomy (NCBI): domain Bacteria; kingdom Pseudomonadati; phylum Gemmatimonadota; class Longimicrobiia; order Longimicrobiales; family Longimicrobiaceae; genus Longimicrobium; species Longimicrobium sp. The sequence continues at coordinate 9,735 of DASUYB010000078.1, forward strand.
CGCTACGCGCTCAACCTTCCCACCTCCGTGGTGATCACCGGCTGCGACAGCATGGAGATCCTGGACCAGGCGATCGAGGCTGCGCGCACCTTCCGCCCGCTCGGCCGCGACGAGGTGGACGCGCTGCTGGCGAAGACCGCCGACGCCGCCGCGCGCGGCCGCTTCGAGCCGTTCAAGACCTCGTCGATCTTCGACGCCACCGCCAGCAACCCCGAGTGGCTCGGCGAGGAGCCGGAGCACGTGCAGGAGTTGATGCCGGCGTGACTGCTGGGTGCTGAGGGCTGAGTGCGAGGGGCTGGATTCCGGGCGAATGAATTCGCGGCAACAACAGCACAAAGTCCCTCCGGGACTGGGGCCAAGGCATTCGTGGCGGCGACCCGCATCGCGATGGCGCTGGGGCAATTGTTACTTCACATCTCCAATTGAATGAACGACCGTGACGCGCTCGCCCTCCTCCGCGCCGCCATCCCGTCCGCCGACAGGGAGACATGGGCGGACCTCGGCGCGGGCGGCGGAACCTTCACGCGCGCGCTGGCGGCGCTCGTCGGCCCTTCCGGCCACGTGATCGCGGTCGACGCGGACGAGCGGGCGCTGGCCGGACTGCGGCGGTGGGCGGATGCGTTGCGCGGTGGCCCGGCGGTCACCCTGCTCCGCGCGGACATCGCGGGCGCGTTCGACCTGCCGCCGGTGGACGGGGTGGTGATGGCGAACGTGCTCCACTTCATCGCGGAGCCGGAGGCGGCGCTCGCGCGGATCGCCGCGCATCTCGAGCCCGGCGGGCGGCTGGTGCTGATCGAGTACGAGGGGCGGCGGCCGAGCCGGTGGGTGCCGTACCCGGTCTCCGCCGCGCGCTTCGCGGAGTTCGCGGCGGGCGCGGGGCTGGCGCCGCCGCGCGTCGCCGCCACGCGCCCGTCCGCGTTCGGCGGCCATCTCTACGTCGCCGTCGCCACGCGCGCCATGGCATGACGAAATCCGCGGCGATGCTGGACACCGCCGCCGCGCGGACGCATCGTTGCCGGGCCGACAATGCAGTCTCCATCCCCACCCGCCGGAGGCTCTCCGTGCCCGCATCGCGCCCGATCCTCGCCACGCTCGCCATCCCCATCGCCCTGCTCGCCCTTGCCGCGCCGGTGCGCGCGCAGGAGACGCCGCGCCCGCTCGCCGCGCTCGCCTTCATGTCCGGCTGCTGGCGCGGCGACGCGGGCGTGGACAAGTCGATCGAGGAGCACTGGACGGCCGCGGATTCGGACATGATGCTGGCGACGACGCGCTACCTCGACGACAACACGGGGCGGACGCGCGCGTGGGAGCTGAGCCGCATCGTGGCCGACTCGGCGGGGATTGCGCTCCTTCCCGCGCCGCGCGGCGAGCAGCGGGGCCGCTTCCGCCTGACCGCCAGCGCGCCCGGCGACGCGCGCTTCGAGGACCCGGCGCACGACTTCCCCAGGCGCATCCTCTACCGCCGCGTCGACGCGCGCCACCTGGCCGTCCGCATCGACGCCGGCGAGAACGACCGCGAGGCGCAGGAGTGGCGGCTGGAGCTCGTCGCCTGCCCGGCGCCGCGGTAGTTGGCGGGACCAAACCACCATCTCAATCCGCAACGATCTTCCCCGCGAACCGCATGGCCCGCCTCCCCCACGCCTCCGAGATCTACGCAGCAACAGAGTTGTGGCGAAACCGGGCGTTGCTCCGTGATGAATCGGTGCTGCAAGACAGCGGAGGCTTCTGGGCCATCAACAATGTCCGCTACCTCCGCGCCGCCATCATTCCCGACGCTCCCACGCCGGGAATCGCGGGACTCGAAGAAGCCCTCCGGCTGCAGATCGCCTCCCGGCAGCCCGAGGTCATCCGCCTCGCGGCCGAGATGATGTGGATGCTTTTCCTGTTCCCGCGGTCCCTGGCGCCAAAGCGGAAACGGGAGCTGATCGGCACGGTGTGGGGATGGTCGAAAGCCAAGCTCGACCTGAGCAATTCCCTGCTGTCCGACGCGGTGATGGCCGGGGTCGGCGACGCGGGCCGGGCATTCAACACGCATCGCGACCGTGAGTTCGAGGCGTTGGTCGAGGTCACGATCGCCCTGAAGGAGGCGGGAAGCAGCATCACTTCGATCTCTCCCCGGCAGTTCGGAGAACTGATCGATCGCGTTCCGAAAGCCGCCGGGCGCAAGATCCGGAACATGCTGCTTCACCTGTACCATCCGGACCATTACGAGCCGATCGCCTCGAACACGCACAAGCGCCAGATCGTCAGGGGGTTCGCGGATCTGCTGCCCGATGGCGAGCAGCCGAAAACCAAGCCGTTGATCGAAGTCGACGATCAGCTCCTCGTCATCCGCCGCAAGCTGCAGGAGCGGTCTCCCGACAGGCAGGTCGACTTCTACGATCCGCTGATGCAGGCGGTCTGGAACCCGCCCGCCGAGGCCGCGCCGCAAAAGAAGGCGCGCAGGCCGACGATGAAGCAGGCGGCCAGCGCGGCGGAGGAAGCGGCCAGGGCGGCGGAGGAAACGGCGAAGGTGGCCGAGCCGGATCTCGTCGCGCAGGAAGCGGACGTGGTCGAGAAGGCAAGCGAGGTCGAGCAGTCTTCGGCCACGGAGGAACACCCCCTGCCGGAGGCGGCGAACGACGAGACGCGGGCGGGCGTGTGGTTCGCGAACGAGCTTGCACAACGTGCGAGCCTCCCCGCGCCAACTGCGGACCTCCTCTTCGCCAGCCTGATCCACCAGTCCTCGGACCCGGAATACGGCTCGCCGGCCGCGGCCGCGGTCAACGAGCTGATGGCCAAGTCGCTCGCCGCGCGCGGGCAGACTCTGTCTCCCGCGCAGGTGATGACGGCTCACTACGCGGTCGATCCGAACGAAGTGACGACCGTGCAGACCGGGTGGTCGCCGGGCGCGGCACTGTCGCCCATCCTCGACGCCGCCGACCAGGTTCGCACGGGGGTAGGCCAGCCGCGGCTGCAGCCACTTTCGCCACGCCACATCCTCACCGTCCTGCTCCGTCCCGGCCCACACTCCGTCACCGCCATCCTCCGCGGACTGGGCTTCGATCCCGCGGAGCTTCGCGCGGCGCTGCTCGACTCCATCCTCGGGCGGCGGCTGGGCGAAGACCCCGTGGAATGGCGGCGCCTGCTCGAGATCGACGAGACGCCCACGCCGGACGTGGACATCTACGCCGGCTTCAGCACCGACGCGCTGCGGACCGGCGACGCGGCGGGGATCACCCGCAAGGACGACCGGCTGAACGTGATGCGCGACGTCACCGCGCTGGCCGAGGTGCTCGGCGCGCGGGACACCAAGCCGCCGCTGGCCGTGGGCCTGTTCGGCGACTGGGGGACGGGGAAGAGCTTCTTCATGGAGCTGCTGCGGCAGGAGATCGAGCTGCTCGGCACGCAGAACCACGAGTTCTACTGCAACCGCGTGGTGCAGGTGTGGTTCAACGCCTGGCACTACATGGAGTCGAACCTGTGGGCCAGCCTGGCCGCGCGCGTGTTCGAGGAGCTGGCGGAGCACATCGAGACCAAGTGGGCGCTGCCGAAGGACGAGCGCGAGGAGCTGTTCAAGCAGCTGCAGCAGAGCCAGGGCGTGCTGGCCGAGGCCGTGGCCGAGCGCGAGGAGGCCACCCGTCGGCTGAGCGGCATCCAGGCGCGGCAGAACGACCGGCGGCAGCAGATGCGGGACGCGGCGTCGGCCGCGCTCGACGAAGCGGTCGCCACGCTGGGGAAACGGCCCGAGATCCAGGAAGCGCTGCGCGACGCCAAGAAGCGCCTGGGGCTGACCGCCGCCGAGGCCGACATCACCATGGTCGTCGACGAGGCGCGGCGCCTCCGCTCGCTCGGCGGGCGAATCATGGCGCTCGCCCGCACGCTGTGGCGCAGGCCGGTGTTCCTGCTGCTCGGCATCGCCCTCTTCGCCGCGCTCACCGTCGGCGCCACGCTGCTGATCGAGAACGCCGATTTCCTGAGCGGGGCGTCGCAGGTGGTGGCGACCGCGGCGGCGTGGCTGGCGGCCGCGGCGGTGGCCGTGGCGCCCGTGGCGCTGCAGGTGTCGCGCGGCGTGGCGTGGATCGAGGACGTGGCCACGCGGCTGCAGCAACGCCGCGACTCCGCGCAGCGGCAGCGAGAGCTCGCCATCAACAACGAGCTGGACCGCCTGAAGGAGCGCGAGCGCGAGGCGCAGGCCCGCGTCGACGCGCTGAACCGCGAGATCGAGGACCTGCGCGCGGGGCGGCGGCTGCAGCGCTTCATCCTCGAACGCCACACCTCGGCCGAGTACCGCCAGCACCTGGGGCTGGTGAACCTGATCCGCAAGGACTTCGAGCAGCTCAGCAAGCTCCTGATCGAGTCCGAGAAGGAGAGCGCCGCCTCGCCGGGAGGTGATGGGAAGAAGGCGGTCGCCACGAACGTCCTGACGGTTCCGCGACAGGCCGAAGCGGACGTCGACGTGGAGGCATCAGCCGTCTCGAACGCGGAGGATCAGCCGGCGACCGGCGAGGGCGCGCCCGCGGGCGAGACGAAGCCGGCGCCGCTCCCCAGGATCGACCGCATCATCCTCTACATCGACGACCTGGACCGCTGCCCTGAGGAGCGCGTGGTGCAGGTGCTCCAGGCGGTGCACCTGCTGCTGGCCTTCCCCCTCTTCGTGGTCGTCGTCGGCGTCGACTCGCGCTGGCTGCTGCTGTCGCTGGAGGATCACTACGCCGCGCTCCGCGGCAGCTCCACCCGCACGCGCGACGAAGACGGCAAGCAGGAGAGGAAGAAGTCCGAGTCCGAGTGGAGCACCACGCCGCAGAACTACCTGGAGAAGATCTTCCAGATCCCCTTCTCCCTGCGGCCGATGGAGTCCGGCGGCTTCGGCCAGCTCGTCACCTCCCTCCTCCCGATCACCGAGGAGGACGAGGAGACGAAGGACGACGCCGAGGCCACCGACGACCATGGCGGCACGGCGCACGAATCAGAGGTCGATCAGCAGCAGGAGCTCGATTCTCACGAGGACGAGGAGGAGATCGACGCTGCGGCGGACGAGGAGATGGACGAGGAAGAGGAGGTCGTGGAAGACGAATCGTCGGACGGCGGCGACGAGGCCGATGCGGCGGATCACGCGGGTGAGACCGACGCGGGAGATGGCGCCGGTGGCGAGGCTAAGGCGAAAGCCGAGGAGAAGCTGATCGCGAAGCCGAACCCGCTGGGGCTCACCATCAGCAAGGGCGAGCGCGACTTCATCGCCAGGCTGCACCCGCTGATCGCGTCGCCGCGCGCGCTGAAGCGCTTCACCAACGTGTACCGCTTCCTGCGCGTGCAGCAGCGCGGCGCCGCGCTCGACCGTTTCCGCGGCAGCGACGGCCGCGCGGGCGAGTTCGAGGTCGTGGCGCTGCTCCTCGGCGCCGTCGTGGGCTACCCGGCCGAGGCCGCGCACCTGCTCCGCGCCGTGCTCGCCAACCGCGACGCGGAGTGGTGGGCGCTGGTGGAGAAGCTCAGCGACGCCGGCGCGGAGGAAGACGCGAAGACGCGCGCCGAAGCGGCCGCCGCCGCGCCGTCCCCGTTCGCCGAGGACGGGCGGCGGACGCTGCGCGAGGCGCTGCTGGAGGTGAAGAAGTCGGTGGAGATCGGCGCTCACACGCCCCGCACCTTCGCGAACTGGACGCGCGAGGTGGCGCGCTTCTCCTTCCAGTCCGGCCGCATCCTCTCCATCCGCGGCGCGGAGGAAGAAGAGGAGGAGCCGGAGGAGAGCCCGGCGTAACATCGCAGCATCTTCTACCGATTTCCGAATTCGCCTTGCACACCGTGCATTGGACGAAGGAATGTCATTCCGAAGGCGCTGCGCCGCCCTTTCCTCCGTGCCGTAGCCGTGGCGCCTGAGGAATCTGTGGCCGGCTTCCGAGCCACAGCCCGCCTGTCGCTCGGACGCATGCCACAGATCCCTCGGGCGCCAACCGTCCGCGCAGACGCATACTCGAAGCGGCGCCCTCGGGATGACATCATCTCATGATCAGATGCGGGGTTCATCGGTAGACCGATCTCCATCTCCAAAACACTAGCGCCGGCGGAGAAAATCTCCGCCGGCGCTCGTCTTTGTCGTCGAACCTTGGTCAGTCGTCGACCTTGCGGAGGTCGCCCATGGGGCCGGCGAGCGAGCCGTCGCTGTTGCGGGTCAGCACCATGTTGCCGCCCTCGGCGTTCTTCAGGATCACCCGGTCGCCGTCCATCTCGAACGGCACCTGCGTGGTGCCGGCCATGGGGATGGTGACGTAGGCGTTGTCGCCCTTGAACTCCACCTGCATCATCCCGTTGCTGGTGGCGTATTTCCCGTCGAGGTGGTGGCCGCACGCGGCGAGCGCCAGCGTGGCCACGGCGATGGAGAGGCGGCGGAGGGACGATGGGATCATGGGACGTGTCTCCTGACAGGGTTGAAGCGGCAGTCCTTCGGGGGGTGACGTGCCCGGGCTTCATCCGCCGTCGAGGTGCGCGGAGCCGTGATTCGCGTGGGGATGGCTCCGCGCCCGCGCCGGTCCGCTCCGCGCTGCGGGCCGGTGGACGGCGGGGGAGACGCTTGCCGGCGTCGGGATCCGGGAGAGGGCTGAAGGGTGTGCGCACGATCGGCCGCCGGGCGATCCGGCGAGCCTGTCCGCGACCACGGCGGCGGGCCCCGCGGAGAGGCCGCGCGCAGTCGAATACGACGGTCCGGCGAGATCCGTTTCACGCACGGGAGCGCCGCGGAGGAGGGGAGACGGCGGAGGGTTCGCCGCCCGCGGGCGCCGGCCGCCGCGACGGCGCGGCGAGCGAGAGCTGCGCGGGGGGAGATCACGCCGCCCGCGCGCAGGCCCATCCAGAGCGATGGACGGAAATCACGATACGCGCGATCCCCCGCCCGCGCCACGATCTTGTTCAACCCTGCCGGCGACGGCCGTCCCGGCGGAAACGCGCCCTGCCCGGCCATCCACTTCACTGCGCAGCGGTCCCGTCATCCCCCCGTTCGACCGGAGACGCCACGATGCCCTCCCGCGCCCTCCCCATCCTCGCCGCACCCCTGCTGCTCGCGCTCGCGTGCCGCGGACCCGGCGCGGCGCCGGCCCCTGCACCGGCTCGCGTCGCCGTGCCGGACACCAGTCCGTACGCCGTGGTGCGGCCCAGGCCCGGCGTGCTGCACCGCATCATCCTGATCGGCGACGCCGGCAAGGCGAAGGACGGCGACTCGGTGATGGTGGCGCTGCACGAGGTGGCGGCACAGCACCCGAGCACCACCGTGCTCTTCCTCGGTGACAACGCCTATCCGTGCGGCATCACCCGGTGGACGAGGACGCCGCCCGCGATCTGCCGCATGCGCGTTCCCCCCGGCACCGCGGAGTCGCCCGCCGAGTACGCCAACCGGCAGGCCCGCTCGCGGCTGATGGCGCAGATCCACGCGCTCGGCGGCACCCAGGCCCAGGGCTACTTCATCCCCGGCAACCACGACTGGTACGGCGACACCATCGCGGGGCGCGCGGGCGCCGACGCCATCCGCCGCGAGGGGGAGATCATCCGCCAGGCGCGCGACTCGTCGTACCGCGTGGCCATGCTCCCCGACAACACCTGCCCGGGGCCCGAGTCGATCGACCTTCCGCGCGTGCGCCTGATCATTCTCGACACGCAGAGGCTGCTGCGCATCTTCGAAGACGCGCGCCGCAGGCAGCCCCGGCTGCGGCCGCCGCCGGACTGCCGCTTCTGGACGCCTGCCCAGATCGGTCCCGAGCTGGCGCGGCTGGTGCGCGGCGCCCGCGACGAGGGGCGGGAGGTGGTCGTCGCGTCACACCATCCGCCGGTGACGTACGGCTCCCACTGCCCCCGCTTCACCCGGCGCGCCATCAACTGGCTGCGCGGCCCGGGAGAGCGCGCCGTCACCCGCGACCGCTTCGGCCCGCAGCAGGACGTGCGCACGCCGGCCTACGACCGGATGCGGCTCTTCATGGCCGAGACCTTCCAGGAAAGCCCGCCGCTGGTCTACGCGGGCGGGCACGACCACAGCCTGCAGGTGATCCGCACCCGGCTGGTGGCGAACCGCACGGGGTGCGCGCTGGCCGCCGCCGCGGCAGCCAACGTGATCGTCAGCGGCGCGGGCTCGAACCTGTCGGCGGTCAAGCCGTGGGCGGGGCTGCAGCCCGACGTGCCGAGCGCGCGCGGGTTTGTGGTGCTGGACGTCTCGCCCGACGAGTTCCGCGTGAGGATCGTCCAGCCCGCGGCGATCCTGCGGGGCGCGCATCCGGACAACGCGGCCGGGTACGTGCTCACGCGCTAAGTAGATAGTCCTGAGTCCCAAGTCCTGAATCCTAAGTCCTGAGTCCTAAGTCCTGAGTGCTAAGTCCTGAGTGCTGAACTGCACAGATGATAGCGATCCGGAAACTCAGGACTTGGGACTCAGGACTACGTACTGGATGGTCTCTCCGGACAGCGATGCCGTCGCCCTGCCCACACCGTATCTCCCCCGCGCGGCGCAGCTTGGAGGGTGGCGATCTGCGGGCGCGGGATGCGTCCGGCATCGCCGGAAACCGGAGGAGGGAGCATGAGCACGCTCGTACACGAGCTGGAGCGCTCGCGCGCGCACCCGGTGGACGTGCGCGTGCCGCCGCAGACGAAGGGCCGCGACCGGCTGACGACGGGGTTCCGCATCTTCCTGGCGCTGCCGCACCTGCTGCTGGTGGGCGCGCCCGTGGCGGCCACGGTCTCGTGGACGTGGGGATCGGACCGCACCCCCGTGGCCAACTGGGGTGCCGGCGGGGCGCTGGGCGCGGTCGCCGGCGTCTGCGCGCTGATCGCGTGGTTCGCGATCCTGTTCACGGGGAAGTATCCCGACGGACTGAGGAGCCTGGTGATGCTGTACCTGCGCTGGCGCGTACGCGCGGTGGCGTATACCGCGCTGCTGCGCGACGAGTACCCGCCGTTCGGCGACGGCCCCTACCCCGCCGAACTGGCGCTGGAGCCGGCGGACATGCCGCGCGACAAGCTGGCGGTGGGCTTCCGCATCGTCCTGGCGATCCCGCACCTGGTCTGCGTGTGGGCGCTGTCGATGGTGTGGGGCGTCACCACGCTGATCGCGTGGTTCGCCATCCTGCTGACGGGCGAGTATCCGGAGGGGCTGTACCGCTTCGGCGTGAGCGTCTTCCGCTGGAACACGCGGGTGGAGGCGTACCTCCTCCTGCTGCACGACGCGTATCCGCCGTTCTCGCTCGAGTAGGGGGAAAGGGGAGGAGACGCAGAGGCGCGGAGGCGCGGAGGGAGGGGAGAGGCTCGTCTCCCGTCCTCCGCGCCTCCGCGCGAGACCGGTTGTGTTTTCGAAAATCGGCCGATCAGAGCTCGAGCCGGCGCTCCGCCTCGGATACGGCGGCGAAGAGCTGCTCGAACGAGTCCACCACGAACAGCACGTCCTGGAAGCGGTCGATCTCGAACTCCTGCGCGAACACCGCGTCCAGCGAGAAGGGCCGCCGGTCGCACCCGGGCCCCAGCGCGTTGGCCGCGTCGCCCGCCGAGGAGATCAGCCCGCTCCCGTACAACTTCACCGCACCAGGCTCGCGCACCAGCCCGAACTCCACGGTGAACCAGAAGAGCCGCGCCATCTTCGCCACGTCCTCGTCGCTTTCGGCTCGCGCCGCCACCGCGCCGAAGCGCTGCAGGAAGTCGGCGAACACCGGGTCGGCGTGCAGCGGCACGTGCCCGAACACGTCGTGGAAGATGTCGGGCTCGGGCAGGTACTCGAGCTGCTCGCGCGGGCGAACGATGACCGTGGTCGGGAAGCGGCGGTTCGCCAGGCAGGCGAAGAACTCGCGCGCGGGGATGAAGCCCTTCACCGGCACGGCGTTCCATCCGGTGCGCACTCCCAGCCGGCGGTTCACCTCGGCCAGGTCGGGGACGCGGTCGGCGCGCAGGCCGATGGCCTCGGCGCCGTCCAGGAACACGCGGCTGCCGTTGCCGCGCAGCTCGCGCATCCGCCGCTCGTACAGGAGCGACCAGACCTCGTGCTGCTCGGCCGTGTAGGCGTTCCAGTCCTGCGAGATGAAGATCGACGGATCCACCTCGGGAATCGCCTTGCGTCGCACGGGCGCGGGGGTCGCTTGCATGGGGTTTCTCGCAGGATGAAAACGGAGATCCGTCCCGCGCTCCGCGGGGATTCTCATCGCCGCCGGGCGCGGGCGCATTGCATCGTGACGCCGTTCACACCGCCCGCTCGGGAGATGTGTCCCGCAGCGGCGAACGAGAGGACACAAGAGTAGTCTGCAAACGTTAGCTTGGTCAAGCGTTTCGGCGGGGCTCCGTAGGCTGGAGACTCGGGTGGAGGCGTACCTCCTCCTGCTGCACGACGCCTGTCCGCCGTTCTCGCTCGAGTATGCGAAGGCCTCGTACCAGATCCGGAAACAGCAGGTCTCACGCAGAGCAGCAGAGGCAGCAGAGGTGAGTTCTCTGCTGCCTCTGCTGCTCTGCGTGAGGCAAGTCTTTTCCGGATTCGGGATCACGCGAGGGTCCTGCGTTCACCCGCCGACGACGGCGATGATGGGCTCGACCGGGCGGAAGAGCTCACGCGGCTCCGGCGGTGGCGTCGTCACCAGGCCGTGGTGCGCGCCACCGATACGGCGCGGTTATTCCGCGAACGAGATGTTGCAGCAGCAGTACGGGCCCTCGCCGGTGGGGCCGTTCTGACACGGGTCGCCGCACCACCGGCAGGTGTACTGCGTGTCACGTGACGGATCGTACCAGCACTGCTGCGAGCCCTCGCAGCCGGCGGCAACGGCATGGCCCTTCCACGCGGAGCCCGCGGTCATCCCGAGCACCGTCGCGGCCACGAAAAGCCAGCGTTTGGTTTTCATCTGCGTCTCTCCTTTCCAGCGGTGAGGTCACTCCGGATCGGTGCGTTCCTCGCCCGGTCGGCCCGCGCCGCCACCCTGGCCGGGCGGCAGCATCGCCTGCATCTCGACGGCGAACGAGCGGAGCCGCAGGTTGGTGAAGCGCCGGGGATGCGCGATCCCGCGGACCTCCCCGCCGCCGCCGGCCACCAGCACCGCGGGGGTGGCCGCCGTCCCGCCCCGCGCGAACACGCGTCCCAGCTCGCCTGCCACCACCGCCGCGTCGCGGAGCTTCTCGCGGCGCAGGAACGCGCCGACCTCCGCGGCGCCGGCCGTGTCGGCCCACACCACCAGCGGCACCCCCGCGCCGGCCGCGCGCCGCAGCTCGCGCAGCTGCCGGCCCAGGTCCTCGCACCGCACCACGTCGCCGCCGCGCAGCAGCACCAGCAGCGCCGGGCCGCCGCCGGCGCGCGCCGCGACGGTCGCGGCCGCCGCCGGGGCGAGCGTTCCCGTGAACGCCGCCGTCCCCGAGTCGTACAGCGCCTCCATCGCCTCGGGCGTGCGGGCGGGCGGGCGCGGCGCGGGGGCGGGCGCGGCGAGCGCCAGCCGTACGGCGCGCGCGGCGGTCCATCCCCCTGCCGCCAGCAGCAGCGCCACCGACAGGGGCGCCAGGCGCCGGAGCATGCGGTTCATCGGTTCCTCCCGCGCTCGGGGAGAAGGAGTCGCTGGACCACGTGCACGTCGCCCGCGGGCGAGCCGTAGGCCAGCAGGAGCGGGTTGTCCTCGCGGTCGCGCCCCAGCAGCGCGCCCTGCACCTGGCCGCGCGCCAGCGTGCGCACCGCCCCGCCGTTCAGCGCGGAGACCACCAGGGTGCCGCCCTCCAGCTGGTCCACCCCCTGCCGCGCGTCGTAGCGGACCAGCTGCACGGCCACCGTGGCGCTGTCGAGCGCCACCAGGTCGATGATGATGCGGTTCCCGTCCAGCACCGAGCGCCCGCTGCGGTCGTTGGGGCGGCCGCGGTTGCGCTTCAGCAGCGTCTTCGACGTCACCAGCGGCCGCTCGGGATCGAGCGGATGCACGGCCAGCGGACGCCCGGCGTAGTCGAACACGTACAGGCTGTCGCCGCCCACCAGCGCGGCGAACACCAGCCCGCCGCGCGCGTCGGCCAGCACGGCGGTGCGCTGGATCAGCTGCGGATCGCCCTCGAAGTAGCGGCGCCGGTTGAAGAAGCTGCTCACCAGCGAGCCGTCGGGGCGGACGAGCGCCAGCAGGTCGCTCTCCGGCGCCCCCATCGGGGTGCCGACCAGGAGGAAGAGCGAGTCGTCGACCACCCGCAGCGACCACGTCTTGGCCACCCCGTCGAACCGCACCGGAAGCGCGCGCGCGAACCGCCCCGAGGCGTCGAACACCGAGATCCGCGCGCCCAGGAAGTCGAACGCCGCCACCGAGTCGCGGTACGCCTGCGCCGTGGCCAGCGCCACGAACTCGCCGGGGCCGTAGCCGGGACGCCCGATGGCGCGCAGCCGCCGCCCGTCGGGGCCGTACGCCTTCACGTCCTTGTCGGAGCGGTCGGCCACCACGAACGCCCCGCGCGGATCGACCGAGAGCGCGATCGGGAGCGCCAGGATCGGCGCGGCGCCGTCGTTCAGCGCGACGACGGGCTGGGTCACCAGGGCGCGCGGGGTGGCGCGGCCGGGTGGGCCGGGCGAGGTGGCGAGCGTCTCGGGTGTTTCGGGCGCGCAGCCGGTGACGATGCCGGCAAGGAGCGGCAGGATGCCGAGGAGGAAGGGAACGGCGGCGGAACGTGGGCGGATGACCATCTGCGCACCTCCATCTGGGGATGGACGGATCTCGCGACGGCGCGTTGATATCGTATATATAGAGGCTCGTCGGAAGGATCAAGACTTTTTATCGTCTGATATTCAGCGTGGCCGTAGGCTGGGGAAACGTAAGAATCCCTGTCTCCCTGCAAGTACTTTATCGCCTTAACTATATGCAGGAGCTTGCTGTCCTGACGCCGACGAGTGCCGGCATTCAAACTTGGGGTCTACAACACAAATAGTCTGTAAAGATCATTCTCTTTGCTACAGAAGCTGTATCGGCTTGGGGAGGAATACCGGATTCCGGGATCAACTGTGCATTGGAGGAAGGAATGTCATTCCGAAGGCGCTGCGCCGACCTGTCCTCCACGCCGAAGCCGTGGCGCCTGAGGAATCTGTGGCCGGCTCCCGAGCCACAGGCCGCCTGTCGCTCGGACGCATCCCACAGATTCCTCGGGCGCCGCCTGGCATCAGCGCGATTGGAAGGTTCGGAGCAGCGGCGCCGCTCGGAATGACATCCGATCGGAATGCACAATCAATTGCGGCAGCCGGTAGAACAGGTCCCGAAGGGATTTGTGCTTGATCGGATGAGAGGGAACTACGCGGGTGCGGGGAGTGCGACTGCGGGGCGATCGATGGCGCGCCAGGCGTACCGTCAGCCGCCGCTGACGGCGGGGACGATGACGATGGTGCTTCGCGGCTCGACGGGCGTGCGCAGGCCGTCGAGGAAGCGGATGTTGTCGCCGTCGACGAAGACGTTGACGTGCTGGCGGAGCTCGCCGCGCTCGTTCATCACGCGGTCGACCACGCCGGCGTAGCGGCCGGCCAGCGCGTCGAGCGCATCGCCCACCGTCTCGCAGCGGTCCTCCAGCGTCACCTCCAGGCTCCCGCCGGCGAACGCCTGCAGCGCGCTCGGCAGCGCGATCGTGATCGCCATCTCCTTCGTCTCCTTTGACTTGCTCGATGTAAATTAGCCGCGAACCACCCGATGTCATCCTGAGGGAGGCGCCGCGCCGAACTCGCGTCTGCGTCGATGTCTGGCGCCGACCGAAGGATCCAACAGACCCCGCGGAGATGCCGGCTCGACGACGCGGACCTCGCGCATGCCGTCGCAAGATCCTTCAGGCGCGCAGGATTCCGTCCGGACGCCAGTCCGGTGCTCCGCGCCCTCAGGATGACACCGCGGCCCGAATTCCTGTCCCCCTACGATCCGTCGCGAATCACCGCGGCCTTCACGCAGACGATGGGCGGCAGCGCGTCGGCGATCTCCGTCCAGGTGTCGCCGTCGTCGGCGGAGCCGTAGAGCTTGCCGCTGCGCGTGCCGAAGTAGATGCCGGCGGGGTCGTGGCCGTCGGTGTCCATCGCATCGCGCAGCACCGTCTCGAACGCCTCCTCCTGCGGCAGGCCGTCGCCCAGCGGCTGCCAGCTCGCGCCCGCGTCGCGCGTGCGGTAGACGCGCAGCCGCGCGTCGGGGACCACGCGGAACTCGTCGGACTCCAGCGGCACGATGTACACGGTGTCGGGGTCGCGCGGGTGCATCACCATGGCGAACCCGAAGTCCGACGGAACGCCGTTGGCGATGTCGGTCCAGCTGTCGCCCCAGTCGTCGCTGCGGTACAGCCCCCAGTGGTTCTGCAGGAAGAGCCGCTCGGGGCGCGACGGGTGGTTCACCACCTTGTGCACGCACTGCCCGAACTCGGGGTACCGGTGCTCCTCCGGCAGGAACTGCGCCCTGACGCCCTGGTTGCGTGCGGCCCAGCTCCGCCCGCCGTCGTCGGTGCGGTAGAAGCCACCGGTGGAGATGGCCACACCCATCCGCTGCGGATCCGCCTCGTCGAGCACGATGGTGTGCAGACACAGCCCGCCGCCTCCCGGCATCCACTTCGGCCGGTGCTCATGGTTCATCAATCCCTCCACCGGCTCGAACGACTCGCCCGCGTCGCGCGATTCGAAGAGGCACGCGGGCTCCACGCCGCAGTAGACCACGTCGGGCTCGCTCTCCCGCCCCGGCCGCAGCTGCCAGATGTTGGCGAGCGCGAGGCCCGACTCCTCGGGAAAGCGCACGTTCTTGCGCTCGGGCGAGCTCCAGGTGGCGCCCAGGTCGTCGCTGGCGCGCACCACGGCGCCCCAGTGGAAGCTCTGCGTTCCCGCCAGCATCCGCCGCCGCCCGCCGCGCTGGTCGAACGCCAGCGAGTAGACCGTCTCGCCGCGGAAGTGCGGCCCCTCCATCCGCCACTCGCGCCGCGCGCCGTCGGCGCGGAAGAAGAACGCGCCCTTCATCGTGCCCACCATGAGCAGGACCTCGTCGGCCATCGGCGTTCTCCGGGTCAGGGAGATGGAGATCGGAACGCGGAAGCGGGGCTCGCGCACAGTGTAATGACCCCCATCCCGTCCGCCAAGGGGAGCGGGGTGAACAGGCGTGATGCGCGGGAGAGCCGTCGTTGCGTCGGAAAACGTGAAACATTAGTCTTCAGGCGAAGACAGGCCATCACGCGCCCTTTATTCTTCATCCGCCGTTCCCCTCCGTAGTCGGAAACCCACCTTTCCGGAGCCCCCATGATCTGCATTCCGCAGACGTTCCGCCTCGCGGCGGCGTCGCTCGCCATGCTCGCGTCGGCCGCCTGCGCGGACCGCAACCCCGCCGCCGCGCCGCCGGCGCAATCGCCCGGGCCCGCGCCGCTGGGCGCGCTGCGCTGCACGGTGGACGTGCGCGCGGGAACGCTCGCCTGCCGCGCCGCGCAGCCGGATGCCGCGCCGGGCGTGCGGGGCGCGGTCCTGGGGGGACAGGGATTGAACGTGCGGCTGGCCTCCAGCGGCACCAGCTACGATGCGGCCACGGAGATCCTCCGCTCCGACGTGACGGTGGAGAACCTCACCACGCAGATGCTGGGGACGGCGGACGGCCATCTCCCCGACCCGGCCGGCGTGCGCGTGTTCTTCGCCGCGGGGCCCGACGTGACCTCGGGGAGCGGGAGCGTGTCGGTGGAGAACGCGGACGGGATCGACGCGTTCACCGCGTCGGGGCAGCCGTACTTCCGCTACGCCGGCATCCTGGCGCCGGGCGACACCACCGCCCCGAAGGAGTGGCGCTTCGCGGTGCAGCCCACCGTCAGCACCTTCTCCTTCACCGTCTACGTGGCCGCGCCGGTGGCGCACGAGGGCGGCTGGGTGAGCCTGACGCCGCTGGCGCCGGCCATGAAGCCCGGCGCCACGCTGCGGATGAGCGCCGTGGTGCGCAACGTGGCGGGGCGCGTGGTGCCCGGCGCGAAGGTCGCCTGGTCGGTGACGGGGACCGACCCCGACGCGACCATCGATTCCACCGGGCTGCTGACCGCGCGTCAGGACGGCGGCATTCTCGTCGTCGCCGCCGCCACCACGTTCGACACCGCCACCGTGACGGTGTTCGTGATGAGCACGCCGTACCTGCCGCCCACCATCGCCTCGGTGCAGGTCGATCCCGCGCTGGTGGACGACGATGGCCTCGACTCGGTGACGGTGCGGGTGGCGGCCAGCGATCCGAACGGGGTCACGTCGGTCTCCATGTCGCTGGTGCCGCCGGGCGGCCCCTCGGTGGCGCAGAACTGCACCACCACCACCCCGGTCACGGGAACGCCGACGGCGGGCGTGTTCGCCTGCCGGTTCGGGTTCGCGCCGGGCTCGTCGGGCGGCGTGTGGCGGGTGGGCGAGGTGAGGGCGACCAGCCCCTACACCTCGCGCTTCCTGCAGGACTACGACCAGCGGTTCGCCGGCGCGTCCACGAGCGTGTACGTGCGCGGCCCCGTCTCCGACTACATCGCGCCCACGCTGCTCGACTTCACCTTCTCGCCCGACTCGGTGCGCACGGTGCTCGACACGGTGAGCATCGACGTGACCGTGGCCGACGCCGACACCGGGGTGGCCTCGGTGCGCACCGACTTCAGCGCCGGCGGCGCCCCGCCCACGATCGGGTGCGTCACCACGCAGCGGATCAGCGGGACCATCCACAACGGCGTGTTCCGGTGCCGGATGGCCGTTCCCGGCTTCGTCAGCAACACCCAGCTGACCGTGTTGTCGGTGCAGGTGCGCGACCGCAACAACAACGTCACGGAGCGGTCGGGCTACGACCTGGAGTTCGCCGGCTACCCCGTGCTGCTGAGGCTGCAGCCCGACACCATCACCCCGGTGATCACCGCGTTCTCCTTCTCACCCTCCACGGTGAAGGCCGACGGCGTGGACTCGGTGGTGGTCTCGCTCTCGGCCACCGACACGGCGTGGACCGGGGTGCGCCTGCTGGAGGCGGGCTTCCGCCAGGTGGGCAGCATGCTCGAGCGCAACTGCATCAACGCCTTCGTGCCGGCCACCAGCCGCACGGTGCGGTGCGCGCTGCGCTTCAACTCGCTCGAGCCGGGGCAGTGGCGGCTGCTGTACCTGCGCGCCACCGACAACGCCGGCGCCACGCGGACGATGGACGCCACGGCGGCGCAGGCGGCGGGGTGGCCGGTGGACCTCACGGTGACGCCCCCGTAGCAACGGCGTGCTGGTGATCGCGGCGGGAGATATGCATCTTTGCACGTGGGTTCCGCTGCATACGCCGGAAGGAGGGGAACCATGGTTCGTTCGTCCCACCACGCCCTGCCCGTGCTGGCCCTGGCCGCGCTGGCCGCCGCCGCGTGCGGCCCGCCGCCCGACCCGGATACCGATCCCGGACCGTCGATGCCGCCCGCCGCCTCGGCCGCGGCGCCCGCGAGCACCATCACCGCCGAAGACGTGAAGGACCTGCGCGTGGTCCGCGCCGAGGAACTGCTCGAGGGGCGCTTCGCCGGGGTGGAGGTGCTGCGGCTGCCGACCGGGGGGATCTCGGTGCGGATCCGCGGCACCACGTCGGTGGCGCTGAGCGGCGAGCCGCTGTACGTGGTCGACGGCATCCCCATCAACACGGAGCCGGGCGGCGCGCTGCGGTGGCTGAACCCGGGTGACGTGCAGAAGATCGAGGTGCTGAAGGACCCCGGCTCCACCGCCTTCTACGGCGTGCGCGGCGCCAACGGGGTGATCCTCATCACCACGAAACACTGACCGATCTCGCGCGAGAAAAGCAGGGGAGCAGGGGGCGATGCGTCGTCCCCCTGCTCCCCTGCGCTCGTTCTTCCGCGTTCCGGGCAGCTCGGCGGAGAACGCAGCCGGCGTGAAGCCATCGGAGGGATGAAGACGAGCAGGGCGCCGCGTGGGCGCCCTGCTCGTCCCTTTCGCATCATACCGGCTGCCGCAATTGATCGTGCATTCCGATCGGAATCGGATCGGATATCGGATGTCATTCCGAGTGGCGCCGCCGCTCCGGATCTTCAACCGCGCGGATGCCGGGCGGCGCCCGAGGAATCTGTAGCCTGCGTCCGAGCGACAGGCGACCTGTGGCTCGGAAGCCGGCCACAGA